>PXDL01000586.1 GCA_003566395.1 Balneolia bacterium
CAAAGAAGGCTCTCCCGTAATGGATATCGACTTTGCAGGAGACCGCTTCGTCATCACTATCGACCCAGACGTAGCAACCTCCGGGCCGGTGGACGGCGAGCTGCCGCGTGAATTTGCTATGAAACAAAACTACCCGAATCCGTTCAACCCTACCACGCAAATTCAGTTCGACCTCCCGGAATCCGCCGATGTGCGCATTGAGGTGTATAACATCAACGGTCAGCGTGTGGCAACTCTGGTTAATGAGACCCGCCCTGCCGGATCTCACAGCGTTACCTTCGACGGCAGTCGCCTGTCAAGCGGGGTTTATCTATACCGCATGACGGCAGGTTCCCAAACCTTTACGAAGAAAATGACGCTGGTCAAGTAATCCATTCAGATCAATTTTTCGTAATACGGAATACAAAGCGGACACTCATTGCGTTATGGGTGTCCGCATATTACAAGAAAGCTCTTAAGAAAACGTAATCTCCTCTAATAAACCTGCTTAAACAATAGCAAAAAATATTTTCCAGCAATTTGTAATTCACCTTTTTTCATTTAAATTCAGTAGAAGGTAATTACAGATGGATAACAAACTCTTTAAGTGGTGTTCAGCCAGTGTAGTCAATGAAAATTTATCATTGCATCAGGCTTGATAGCTACAGCTTAAACACTTATATTCAAAGCAATTATATACATAGATTCCATCAAACAGAATGAATAAGCTTTTCAAAATACTCACATCATCAGCCGCAATTGCTGTGTTGTTCTTTAGTGTGGATATAACAGCACAGGCTCAGGACAGAGGCATGCCCGACCGTCGTGGTGAACCTATATACACTTCACCCAACAGCTCTCCAACTATTTCTGATATGACCGCAAGGGATATCAGTGCCCCCAGTGAAACAGAGCCGCCCGGGCCTCCGCTACCTCCCGGCGCTCCAGTTCAGACTCCCATTGACGGTGGACTGGGATTATTACTCGCCGCAGGCGGTATATATGCCGTGCGCAGAATGAGAAAACAGAAGCTCGAAGAGTAACAAAGCTTCACAACGAACTTTAAGGCCGTTCCTGCAAAGGTGACGGCCTTTTTTTTTCCTGTGTTCACCGGGTATTGCGCCGGGAATAATTCATTTTACGAAGCGTTTTGTTTACATTGAGAAAATTGATTAAGCAAACTCAGTATTAACCTAAGGCTCTAAAAATCATTATTTTGCAAAGCCTTTTAAAAACCAAGCTATTATTTATATGGAAGATATTGCCGACAAAAAATTCAAAGTGGTTATAGTAGGAAGCGGTCCGGCGGGGCTTACCGCAGCTTTATATGCAGCCCGCGCAGATTTGGCACCACTCGTTCTTGAAGGCCCTGAACCGGGCGGACAGCTTACCACAACTACGGATGTGGAAAACTTTCCGGGCTACCCTGAAGGTGTACTTGGACCGAAAATGATGGAGGATTTCAAAGTACAGGCTTCCCGCTTCGGGGCTGATGTCCGTTACGGCACGGTAGAACACATCGATTTCGACCAGCGGCCGTTTAAACTTAGTGTTGATGATGAATATCAGGTCTATGCCGATGCGCTTATTGTTTCAACCGGAGCTTCAGCCAAGTGGCTCGGTCTGGACAGCGAACAGCGCATGAGAGGAAAAGGCGTAACGGCCTGCGCTACCTGCGACGGCGCCTTCTTCAGAAATCAGCACGTTATTGTGATTGGAGGAGGCGATACAGCTATGGAGGAAGCAACCTTTCTGACCCGCTACGCAGATAAGGTGACCATCGTACATCGCAGAGATGAGTTTAGGGCATCCAAGCATATGCAAAAACGCGCGCTGAACAATCCTAAAATTGAAGTACTGTGGAATTCCGAACTTGAAGAAGTTCTCGGAGAGCAAGTCGTGGACGGGGTGAAAATTAGAAATACACAGACCGGAGAGTCCTCTACTCTAGAAGACGTCACCGGTGTATTTCTGGCTATCGGGCACAAGCCGAACACAGACTTATTTAAAGATGTGCTTGATATGGATGAGACGGGCTACATACTTACCGACGGCAAGTCCACTAAAACAAACGTGGAGGGAATTTTTGTTTGCGGCGATGCCCAGGACTCTGTATATCGTCAGGCGGTTACGGCTGCCGGCACCGGCTGTATGGCCGCTATGGATGCCGAGCGCTGGCTTGAACTGCAGCATGAAGCCGAAGCGGAAAAAACGGCCGGATAGTTTCTTTTCAGTTTGTCAGTGACAACAGATTGACAGTATCTCAGGGCTGCATTTTGTCATTTATCAGAGTCCATTTTTCAGTATCAGTTTCAGGATTCAGGGCTGTATTTGCAGGTTGCGGGAAAGAGCGACTTTTTTTTCTGTGAGAATCTGTGCTTAATCCGGGCTAATCTGTGTCCCCAAAATTCTGAATTACCCCATCTGCATCTTAAATTACGGATTGTAGTTTTTTTGTGAATGCAGCGGGGTAATTCAGATTATCCTTGGTGTCGAAAAAGGGATTCATCAGAGTGATGCGAATCAAAACCAGTTCATCCGTGTCGTGAACGGCGTTCCACTCGTCCGTAAATGCATCGATCAAACGGTTATAGGCCGGACGCTTCAAGGTGGTTTTTGAGACGAAAAAATCATGGTTTTCATCCGGGGCAAAGGCATCGTAAATGCCAAGTGTGCGCTTGTTCGTTTTGCCCAGGGCTTCACCCTTACGCGCCACGCAAAAAGTGATAATATTGGTCTCTGCATGAGGGAAAATACGAATACGGTCGTCCGTATTGCGCATCATGGCTTCCAGCTTAATGCGCGAGCGAATAGTGCGTTCAAGTATTTTTCCGTAGCCTTCCGGCCCCAGACCGATGGTTCTTGCAGTGAGCCAGGTGGAGACGGCTCCGGCCGCAGATCGTGAACCTTCTATGGTTTGCGGTCCGCGCTCCATTGCACCGCTGAAGTTGATGTAAGGCGCTATGGACTTCCTGTAGTAATATTCCCGCTTAAGCCTGCACAGAAAAGCTCCGGATGCATACGGTACGTACCCCAGTTTGTGCGGATCGATGGTTACCGAGTTTGACCGCCCGATAGCATCGAG
>PXDL01000099.1 GCA_003566395.1 Balneolia bacterium
AAACTCGTTGGGAAGTCATTTCTACACCGATCAGGGCGTTGCCGAATGTTCCGGCTATGAAGTAGTCTGAGGGTTGGTTGATGCGTGTTTCTCCCTGTGTGTCCACTATGGCGATGTGGTAATTTCCCTGGTGTGAGTAGTGAATGAGCAGGTGCGGTTCGTCATCAAATTGGATTTGATAGAGGTTTAAATATTGCTGGTAACGGTTCAGCTCTTCCATGAATTTGCCCTGATCGTCGAAGTCGATATCGGGGAGGGTTCGGGTGTTTTCGCTGTGTTTCATGAAGTCGGGCAACAAGTAGCTTACCTCTTCGGTTTGCTCATCAAAAACATAGATGTAGGGCATCAGCGAGCTGATGGTGTAGATTTTGTCGCCGATGCGCTGTATGCCGCCGCCGGGCACGCGGATTGAAAACGTCTGGAACGGCTGAGGAAGCAGAAAGTAGCGGTCGCGTTGCATCGTTTCCTGATGAACCCGGCTCATTAAATACATGCCGCTGTCGGTGTGGTAATACCACGGACTTTCGGTGCTGTAGCTTACCAGCCGCCCCGGTGCATCGTCGTATGGGAGTAGCTTGTAGAAATTGTCATCCCGGTCGAAAATCAGAAACTCGTTGCGCTCGCGGTCGCTGAGGCCGAGCTTTCCGTTGAATTCCACAAGCCGGTACGGACGCTCAAATTCACTTACTTCCGTGCCAACACGGGAAACCCGGTTACTTTCACCGGTGCAAAAATCGACCGTTTTTACCAGCCTGCTGCGGAATTCAACCACAGAGACCCGGCAGGAGTCCCGTTTGGCAGCGCTGAGTATAAATCCGCCCGAAACAGATTCAGGCAGCGTTATTTCCTTGCGGACTTCAACCGGAACATCAGTTATTTCGGCACTTTCCTGCTCTCTTTCGCATCCTGAAAGAACAATGAGCAAAAGAAGCCCGGCCGGTAAAAGGTGTCGCAGATAAATGGTTAAAGGCATTTCTGATTCAGGGTTCTCAACGCAGTTCGAGGATTAAGGCTTCACGAGATTCAAGGCTGAGACGCTCATGAAGCGGCACGACTCTTCCGGTGGTAACGTCCACGCCTTCGCTGTAGGCTGAAGTCATTTCGGTGAAACGTTCCATATTTAGCGATCTCGGGCTTCCTTCCCCGTTGAGAATCACCATCACGGTTTCGTCATCATTATATCGGAAATAGACATACACATTTTCTTCCGGAATGAAGTGCCTCAGCTTTCCGGTGTGGATAACCGGCTTGTCGGCGCGCCAGTGTGAAAGCGTCTTCAGATAATCAAAAACCTCCGGAATAGGTAATCCGCGCTTCTCCCCGAGCTCTGCTCTGCCCTCGGGCGTGAAGGCATTGATTTCATCACCCGGCCATCCGCCCGGAAACGGGATTCGCTTGCCCGGATCAGTGAAATCACCCTGCTGATCCATCATAATTTCAGTACCGTAGTAAATCTGCGGAATTCCGCGCGTGGTGAGCAAAAACGCAATTCCAAGCCGGAATTTATCCGGATTTCCGTTGATGCTGTCCATGAAGCGGGTCAGATCGTGATTGTCAAAAAATATTACGTTCAGGTACGGATCGGTGTAGAGAAAATCCTGCGTGAGCACATAATAGAGCCGGATAATTCCGGTATCCCAGCCTGCGCCTTCATTAAGGCCGCGTGTGATGGCCGAGTAAAGCGGAAAATCGGTAACGCTCGGCAGATTTGAGTTGTACCCACCCGGATCGGGGAAGTCGTACTGCCACCATGCAGTAGTAGGCACATCGGGCATCCAAACTTCGCCAACTATATTGAAATCAGGGTATTCCTCAAATACGCGACGGGCCCACTCAGCCATATAATCCTTGTACGGATAGGGATGGGTATCCATCCTGATTCCGTCGATGCCGCTTTCCTCAATCCACCATATTGTGTTTTGGATGAGGTAATCGGCCAGCAGCGGATTCCGCTGGTTGAGGTCGGGCATTTCATCAACAAACCATGCGCGAACGGTGGTGTTATAATCCGCCTCCGAGGAATACGGATCCATGATTGTGCTCGTGCGGAAATTGGTGTTGCCGTACTTCTCCTGGCTGTGTACCCAGTCGCTGGTCGGCATGTCCTTCACAAACCAGTGGTGGGTACCTACATGATTGTGAATCATATCCATAATCACCTTCATGCCCATATCCTGCGACTTCTTTATCATCCGGTTAAAATCGTCGTTGGAACCAAAGCGACGGTCGACCCGATACATATCCGTAGCCGCATAGCCGTGGTAGAAACCGGCTCCAATTTCATACTCATAGGGCATGTCGTTTTCTAAAATCGGATTCAGCCAGACGGCCGTCATGCCGAGATCACGGATGTAGCCCAGATTATCGATTATTCCCTGAATGTCGCCGCCTTTCCGGGCATATGGCTCATCCATATCCACGCCTTCCAGCATGCCGTCTATTTCGCTGATGGAAGGGTCGGCATTGGCAAAACGGTCGGGCATCAGCAAATAAATAACATCGCTGCTGTCGAATCCCTGATGCCGGTTTTCCGAGCCTTCACGCGCCTTCAACTCATAATCGTAGGTGATAGTATTGCCATCATTGCGGAAAGACAGCGTGATAGTACCCGGCTGTGCTTCTTCGGTGATTTCGAGGTAGACAAACAGATAGTTGGGATTTTCGGTGCTTACTTTTCTGCGCAGCTCAACGCCCGGATAATCGAAACGAACGCGGGAGTCACCGATGTTTTCACCGTAAACAAGAAGCTGTAGCTCGGTTTCCTGAAAACCGGTCCACCAGTGCGGCGGCTCAACTCGCTCTATTACCTGTTGCTGCTGGGCGCATCCGACCGCGCTTAGTACTAAAACCAGCAGTATTGTGAGGACAAAACGTGCAATCATAGGATCAACCTGAATTCACTTGAGTTTTTAAGGCTTCACTTTTGCCTGAATCTGAAACCTTTCCTGCAATGCGGCAGCTTAAGATGCATTCAGAAACAGAAAGCCTCAAATATAATGGATTCCGCGCACAGTCGTTTGGTTTTTGAAGGACAGCTTAAAGCGGTATTTTTACAGAT
>PXDL01000315.1 GCA_003566395.1 Balneolia bacterium
AATCATCGCTGTAAACACCCGCTGTATCTTGTTTATCTGTGTTTTCATACTCATGCCTTTATTTAATGACCGCAAATTTACCCGTCTTCTCACCTATGCCGGGGGCCGTAACGTGATAGATGTACACCCCGTAGGAAATGTCTTTGTTATCTTTACTTCGCATATCCCATACGTAGCGGCTTTCGGATGCTGAATTATTCACGTTCAGCGTTTGAACAAGCTGACCCGAAACGTTGAATATCCGGATTGTGCACTGCTGAGGAAGATTGGTGAAGTGAAGCTGCCGGGCCGCACTGCTTTCAGCAATATGAGTTACCAGGTACGGGTTCGGAACAACACGAATATCACTGAGAGGATCTTCCACTGTAGAAGGATCTACCGAGGGCTGATTAACGCCTTCGATGGAAAACTGGAATTCATCTGCGGATGTGAACGGCTTGATGGTAAAGAAGCGAAGTTCATCACCTCCAACCGGATCCACCGTGAGGCCGAATGAGCTGGATGCGGTCCGTGGCAGCATAGAAACCCGCCAGGTATCACGAAGCTCTCCGTCGCCTGCCACATCTTCAAGAATGTAAATAATATCGCTTCGCGGCTGATTGTTGTCGTCAAAAGCCGCCCGGAAGCGCCTGAAGTTTACGGTTTCAATCCAGTTTTGGCCGCCGTCGCTGCTTCTCAGCCTGGTGGTATTTGCACCCACTACAATAATGTCGTCCGTGCCGGTAACCGACAGCCCGAAAAGCTGAGCCTGCGTTCCGGATGTCTGAACGGTCCAGGTTTCACCGGCATCCTGAGTATGAACAATGGTTCCGTTCAGACCTACCGCCCATCCAAAAGATGCGTTCGCCGTGCTGAATGTTATCGAATTCAGCGTTGAAGTGGTGTTGGACGTATTCGCAAACCAGGTAGCCCCGCCGTCGGTGGTCTGGACAATGCGTCCGCCGGTACCGGTAATCCATCCGGTGTCGGTATCTGTGAAATAGATGCCGAAAAATTCAGCACCAACGCCGGTATTGAGCTCCGACCAGGTTAACCCGCCGTCGGTGGTTTTAAGAACAGAGAGAAGCCCGACAACGTAGCCTGTCTGGTTGTCTTCCGGGAAATAGACTCCGTTCAAACGCCGTATGGTGCCCGATTCAGACTGCTGCCAGCTGTCGCCGCCGTTGGTCGTGAGCAGAATACGGCCGTTATCACCCACAGCCCAGCCGTGGTTGGCGTCGGCAAAGTAAATATCACGCAGGATGCGTTCCGATCCGGTATTCAGGGCGTCGCTCCATGTTTCTCCTCCGTCCGTGGTACGGATGACCACACCGTCGCGGCCTGCAGCCCAGCCTCTGTTTTCATCAATAAAATGAACGGCTTTTAAACGTACCGTTTGGCCGCTTTCAACGATTCTCCATTCTTCTCCGGCGTTATCGGTTTTTTGAATTTGTCCGGCGGCACCGACAAGAACGGCTTCCTGATCATTCAGAAATGCGGCTCCACGTAAATCACGGGGAAGCTGCGGGTTCGTACGGAATGCATAATCCACTTCCTGACCCGTCGTCTCGTTATAAATTATTACGTTGGTGAGTTCGCTGGGCACGGTTGATCCGCTGATAACGAATTCAGTGGATTCCCGAACCGGCTCATCAAAAAACTCAAGCCGGTAATCGGAAGGTGTCGGGTTTCGCCCGGAAACACCAAGCTGGAAGTTGTGAATACTGGCACTCTGATCTGTTACCCATTCGGAGCGCTCATTATCCGGAGCTACGCGCTCGGCAACATTATCAATGGAGAAAAGAAATCCTTCTTTAACGGGAAATTCGACGCCCTGGAAATTTTCAACCCGGTCGAGCAGTATTTCGCCGGTGGTAGTATTGATCAGTGAGACCGACTTGGTTATGAGGTCTCGTGTACCTCCGGTGCCGTCAACAAGCGTATCCTCAAAAACAACCTGATAGTTATTTCCGCCACGCAACTGATCCGGATCAATAATATCAACAAACAAATCTCCGCTGCCTGTGCCTGAAACATGACTAAGCTCAGGATTCAAAGGTTCTACATAGCCCGGAGCCGTACGTTGAGGCGTTACGGCTACCACATTCACACCGGTGATTACCGTTCCGTCATCCAAAACGTCGATGTCCAGTTCTGAAAACAGCGGCGGTTTGGTATAAATGGTATTGGGAATCGGGATGATGGGTTCGCCTTCGTCGCCGAACTCAACGGGAAGATCAAATTCCGGCAGGGCATCACCATGCGTAAAAGAGAGAACCGCGTAGTAGTAGGTCACTCCGTTATTCAGCCCGGTATCTTCCCAAATCCTGCTGATTCCCGAATCCGAACCCAGCCAGATTCGCTGCCCGTTTACAGAAGCGGGGTGATACTCCCTGATTTCGTTTTGAAGATCAAAGGTTATTTCCGGACGGTAATTCTGGGGATTTCCCAAATTATCGGTGATCGTGAAGGCATCCTTGAATTCAGGGTCTCTGGACCGGATAACCACATAACCCTGGAAATTTTCGGGGTTTGCAAAAACCGGTTCAAAAAAATTACCGCCGACCAGCCTCTCATAAACCACGTAGTCTTCGAAAAAAGGATCGTAATGGCTTTCCGCCACGTCATCCCAGTACAGAACAACGCTGCCGTCCCCTATTACAGCCCTGAGGTTGGGCTTTGGTGGACGTATCGGAGCCGTGGCATCACCGTTATCGTTGCCGTTATCCAGCAACCCTACCTGGGGCTGAGAAGATTGTGCAGCCTGCGAGTTTCGGTTTTGAGCATGAAGATCAGCCACCGAATAAAACCCGATCAAAGCTGCCAGTATGATGCTGCAGAAAAATCGTAGCACAAATTTCATAGATTGATGTTCTTGTTGCTTCTTCCGGATGAGCGGAGTCTGGAACATGTTGGTATCGTAGTTTGTCATTAGGCTCACCTCAGAAACTTACTTTAAGTGAGAATCGGTTGGTGATGCCCAGCCACTTGTGGTCCTGCATGGCGTAACCGATATCGAGGCCCAGGCCCTGGTTTACTTCATACTTCACCCAACCGCCCAGG
>PXDL01000401.1 GCA_003566395.1 Balneolia bacterium
GAACGTCCCTCTCTGGCACGAACGCGATATTTCACACTCGTCGGCCGAGCGCATCATCCTGCCCGATGCCACCATCCTGCTCGACTACATGCTCCACCGTTTTGCCGGGGTGATGGAGAAGCTGGTCGTTTTTGAAGACCGGATGAAGCAGAATATCAACCTAACGCACGGAATAGTTTTTTCCCAGCGGGTGATGCTTAAGCTGATCGACAAGGGCCTCAGCCGCGAGGAAGCCTACGATCTTGTACAGCCGCTGGCGATGCAGGCCTGGGAGCTTCAGACCCACCTCAGGCCTCTGGTGGAGTCCGACAAACGGATTTCAGAACTACTCTCCAACCCCGACATTGAAGACGCCTTCAGCCTGAGTCATCATACCAAACAGGTAGACCGCATTTTTGAAAGGGCGGGAATTGTGTAAATGAAAGAGGGTACCCTGAGTTCGACTCTAATTTAGTACAAAAACCATCCCTGCTTTACTCTGGAAAAATCCTAGTGTGACAAGGCTTTGTAATAAACACGTGGTTAAAAGGTGTCAACTTTTGGGTAGGATACAAATACAGGATTAAGACATCGATTTATATCTGTCTTCCCTTTTGTGCGGACAAAAGGGTTCCAAAAACCGCCGGCTGAAAAAAAGGCTAAACCTCGTTCCTTTCCGCTAAAAGAAACCAAAGCTCCCCATCTCTCCGGGAAATTCTAAGAATTAATTAGCGGAGTGGTTACTTTTTTTGTTTCCAGGTTTGTGGATTTCTGGATGTATGAAGAACTGCCCACACCTTTATCAGATTCTCATTTTTCTGAATAGTAAAATGCACCATGTAAGGAAAGTTTGAAATCGGCAAGCACCTTACCATTATCATAACGGATTTAAAAAAATGGATTTGATTTAAGCATTATAAGATGTTCATGCAATCCTTGACATAACAGCCGGAGACGAAGTTCCCGGCCGGTAGGTTGAAAACGGCACCGGCATTTACATTATAGACACCAGTTTCGGTTTACGAATTCAAACCGTTAACTGCACCTGGCATCATTGGTTTACCCGCCGGGTGAAACATCAATCCCTTCGGAAAAAGCCTACTCCACCTTCAGCAAATGCCGCTTTAGTTTACCCATCTCGTTTCGGGGGAGCTGATCGGTGAAAACGATTCGGGCCGGTATTTTGAAGGCGGCAAGCCGATTCCGCAGTGATTCCCGGAAGATGCCGAGCGAGGGGCGTTCGCGTTCGGACTTACTGTCCGCAACAATAAAAGCCACCACCTGCTGCCCCCACTCCTCATCATTAACACCGGCTACTGCGCAATCCTTAAATCCGGGCCATGCTTTAAGTATCGCCGCTTCCACCTCGGCCGGATTCACATTTTCCCCGCCGGTTACAATCAGGTCGGAGCGCCGCATTTCGATGTGCAGATAGCCCGACTCATCCAGAAAACCGTAGTCGCCTGTACAGAAATAGCCGTCCTTATCAAAAGCGTCCGAGTAGGCATTTTCGTTGATATAGCTGCTGATGAGCTGTGGACCTTTTAGCCATATCACGCCGCTTCGGCCCTGCTTTAGTTCCCGGCCGTCTTCATTTCTGATGGAAAGCGTGTGGCCTTCAAATAGCCGTCCCGACGCTGATGCCGGCGCGGTGTTAATCTCGGAATAAGGCACCGAAACAACCTGCGCACAGCTCTCGGTCATGCCGTAGCTTTTCATCACCGGTATGGATGCCCGGCGGCAGGATGATATAAGTTCTGCCGGAGAAGGCCCGCCTCCCAGCAGCACCGCTTTGAACTGCTTATGGAGCCTGAAACCGTCCGAAAACTGCATAAACCTGCTAAGCTGCGTCGGCACCAGAGATGTCATGGTTGCAGCAGTGTTGTTTTCAAAATGCAGCAGGATGTTTTCGGGGGAAGCGGAGCGCAAATCAAGCACGGAGCAGCCGTACGTCCATGAGCGGAGCACGACCGAAATACCACCGATATGGTTCAGCGGAAGATTCAGCATCCAGCTTTCATCTCCGGCCGGTCTGATATTTTTTGCTGAAGCAGCCGCTGCGTGCTGTATTTGTGAACGCTTCAACCCGATCAGCTTCGGACCTGCGCTGCTTCCTGACGTAAACACATACGCAAAATATGACTCCTCCGGAATCGCTCTCTCCTGCGGCTTGAAACCGGTGCCGAATTCATCCACATAGGCTTTCAGGGCCTGCTGCCAGAGGTATGGAACAGGTGTGATGTGATTCAGAGATTCGGTGGTGTCCTCCTCATAATCGGGCAGCATCCGGAACGGAACCCCGGCATGCCAGCAAGCAGCGATAAATTCCGGGGCCAGCTTATGTGCGGCCGGAAACACAAGATGCGGATGAGGACCCGAAGCTTTCCGGTTATACCAAAACCAAACAACCTCGGCCAGCTTGCGGACAGAGTTCCGGTCTGAGCGCAGGTGTGGGCGACCGCTGCCGGCATCATCAAAAATAAAAGGGGGACCCGGATTCAACTCAAAAGGAAAAGACATCTACAAGCTCCGGTTGGTGCTTAAGCTCCGGTTCATCTTCTATTTCAGCTATACTGTACATGCCGTTTTCGATGAGATGATCATCCGGAAACGGATCCGAAACAAACAGCTTTCCGGTTGCCAGTCCGTGAGCGTGACGACTAACGGGAATCAGCGATGCCAGCTTGGCGGTAATGCGCCGGCCGGCCCCGGATTCAAGCGAGGTGGTAACCACGGTATTCATTTCGTGCATCTGCGCCATCTTTATAATATCACGGTAGGCATCCACCGAGCCGATAAGCATGGGTTTGATGATCAGAAAATCGGCAAGTTCGTTCAGGATGATCCGGCGGGCCTGTTCATAGTTACGGACCGATTCATCGGCGGCGATCGGAACGGGCGTTTGGGATTTGAGCCATGCCGAGGCTTCGTCATCTCCGGGCGGAAGCGGCTGCTCGCAGTATTCGATATCGAGCGGGGCAAAAATTTGGAGGGCATCCAAAGCCTGTTCAGGTTCCCATGCTCCGTTGGCGTCGATGCGAATGCGGATATCAGGCCGGAATTCCCGAACGGCCTTCAGTGTCTGATGCTCCGCTTCCATATCTGCGCCCACCTTAAACTTGAATGTGTTGAAACCTGCATCCGTGCCGGACTCAAGCTGTTTAAGCGCGTCATCCGTACTTCCCATCCCTACAGCCAGATTTACCGACAGTTTTTTATGCGCCCCGTGGTACAGGTAATGCTGAAGGGTGTCGTTTTGAGTACGCGCCTTCCTCATATACCAAACCGATGACAGCGCAAACTGAAGGGAAGCCGGTAGTCCGGATACATGCTGAGGGGTGTAGTCGGATTCAAACAGAGCTTTCCATTTGGTGAATGCACGGGCGGCCTCAATCACATCGTCCTTGCTTTCATCCGAAAAACCCGGAAGCGGAGCGGCATCACCTGTAAAAACTCCCTCCGGTGCATGCAGCCGAAAGAGACAACCTTCCCTGGTTGTGTAGCTTTTTCCGGCAAGATGAAACGGTTTCTTAAATTCGAGTGCGTAGGTCAGAAGTTCGATCTTCATAAAAGTGCCCGGTCAAAAAGACCAATTTATGCGCCTGTCGCCAGTCCGGCGGCAAAAAGTATTCCGTACACCGCCATAAACTGCGCGGTGTGTTCCAGCGTTTGGTTTAGTTTTCTTTTATCGGTCTCGCGAAGTACGCTGCGCAGCAAAACGGCCGCCGGGAGAAGCAAAACCATCGGCATCATGACCTGCCAGGAATATCCCTCCTGAACCCAAAAGTGTGGCGGGATCGCGAAGGCGAGAACCAGCATAAAAGTGTATTCCAGTTTGAGGGCTTTTTCACCAAACAAAACACCGAGGGTGCGTTTTCCGGTTTGGGCGTCTTCTTCTACATCCCTGAGATTGTTGATAACAAGAATATTGGTACAAAGTGCACCCACCGCCACGGAGGCCCAGAATGCCTGAAGCGACCACTCAAACGCATTGAGGTAGTAGGTGCCCATCACCGCTACAAACCCGAAGAAAATAAAGACAAAGAGATCACCCAGGCCGTTGTAGCCCAGGGGGAAAGGTCCGCCGGTATAGGCAATCCCGAAAAGTATGGAAAGCAGTCCGATGGCAAGAATGGGAAGCCCGCCGTGCCAGACAAGATAAAGACCGAGAACAAACGCGGCCGCCATTGTTATGAAGGTGGCCTTCAGCATGGTTTCGGGTACTACGAGCCCCGAAGCCGTTGCACGGGTAAAACCGATGCGCGTATCGGTGTCGGCACCTTTTTTAAAATCGTAGTAATCGTTGGCGAAATTGGTGCCGATCTGAATCAGCAGGGCGCAAATAAGCGCGATGGTGGTTGGAAGCCAAAGAAACGTTTCGTGTCCGTAGGCAAGGCTGCCGCCGATGAGTACGGGCACAAATGCAGCGGCGAGCGTTTTAGGCCGGGCGGCCTCAATCCAAATACGCAGAGAGGCTCCCTTTCGGGCAGAGGCTTCGGTAACAGTCTGATTCAATACGAGCGGTATAAATGATAAGAAATGCCGAACACGTGATGGTCCGGCTGCGAGCAAAGCCAAAAATAAGAGGAATTCCCTTCTGTTAAAATCAGGAGGCGGATCAGTCCGTGATAAGGTGGGTCTGAATTGCCGAAAATAAGAAGAATCCGCCCCCGGCCTGAATAAAAATACGGACCGGAAATGCATTCCCTGATTTTGTTAGGTGATGACAGCGGATAAAATTTCAAACCGAAACAAAAAAAGCGCTTTTTAGGCCGATACCCGGGAGTTGATTTAAATATATTTCGAGAATTAGCCGGAATGCTTTAAAATTATATGGTGTTTTCATTTTTATGCCTTATTATTGAACGCGTTATTTCAAACATAAGAAACACCATACAACTCAATCTCCTACATACATTTCAATTCAATACTGAATCACTATGAGCAAGACTTTTAAACGATTCGATGCACTTGCGGCTGTGAAGGCACCTGTAAACGGGTCCGCAAAGCCGGATTCAAAACCTTTTGACATTTTAGATATTTTTGGTGAGAACGCTCTTCACCTCACCGAATTAAAAGCACGTCTTCCAAAATCTATCTGGAAAGAGCTTAAAAAAACCATCACCGAAAACGCACCTTTGCATGCCGATATAGCCGATGCGGTTGCCGTGGTGATGAAAAACTGGGCCACAGAACGAGGAGCCACACACTATACGCACTGGTTTCAGCCTCTTACCGGCTTTACGGCCGAGAAGCACGACAGCTTTATTACGCCTAATCAGGGCGGTGGAGCCGTGGCAGAATTTTCCGGCAAAGAACTTATACAGGGCGAACCGGATGCCTCCAGCTTCCCGAGCGGCGGACTTAGACCGACCTTTGAAGCCCGTGGTTATACCATCTGGGACCCGACGTCACCGGCCTTCATTGTTGAGAACGAGAACGGTTCCACGCTTTGCATCCCAACCGCTTTTGCATCCTGGAAAGGCGAAGCTCTCGACCTTAAAACACCGCTCCTGCGCTCCACCGAGGCACTAAACACCGCAGGAATGCGGGCGCTTGAACTGTTTGAAGTGGATGCCAAGCGCGTTACGTCCACCGTTGGCGCCGAGCAGGAATATTTCCTGATAGATAAGGAATTCTTTTACCGCCGCTCCGATCTCGTTCTGTCGGGACGCACACTTTTTGGCGGAGTTCCGCCTAAAGGACAGGAGCTTGACGACCACTATTTCGGTTCCATTCAGGACCGTGTGCTTTCGTTCATGCTGGAGCTTGAAAAAGAGCTCTACCGCCTGGGCGTACCGGTGAAAACACGCCACAATGAAGTGGCTCCGGGACAGTATGAGATCGCTCCGATTTTTGAAACATCCAACGTTTCTGCCGATCATCAGCAATTAATGATGATTATGCTGCGTAAAATTGCGCGTAAGTTTGATCTGGTTTGTCTTCTTCACGAAAAACCGTTTGCCGGACTTAACGGCAGCGGAAAGCACACCAACTGGTCGGTAAGCACATCGGACGGGCTCAACCTGCTTGAACCGGGCAACGACCCGCATTCCAACAAACTGTTTCTGTTTTTCTGTTCTGCGGTAGTTCGTGCCGTTTACAGACATCAGGATTTACTGCGGGCCGTGATTGCCTCTGCGGGTAACGATCACCGACTTGGAGCCAATGAAGCTCCGCCGGCCATCATTTCGATTTTCCTTGGCGAGCAGCTTGATGATATCTTCAAACAACTTCGGGACGGAGAACTCAAGTCATCCAAGAAAGGTGGATTACTCGGGCTCGGTTCCCCCGTGTTGCCACCGCTTCCGAAGCACGCCGGCGACCGTAACCGGACTTCGCCCTTTGCCTTCACCGGCAACAAGTTCGAATTTCGTGCGGTAGGTTCCAATCAATCTATCTCTATGCCGGTTACCGTTCTGAACACCATTGTAGCCGAATCGGTAGATGAAATGTGCGACATGCTCGACAAACGTCTCAAATCCGGAGACCTGGAATCCTCGCTGCTTGAAGTGCTCACCGAAGTTGCCAAAGAAAGCGCTCCGATACTGTTCAGCGGCGACGGCTATTCAGATGACTGGCAGGTTGAAGCGAAGAAGCGAGGCCTGCTGAATCTGAAATCAACCATGGATGCTCTGCCGTATTTCAACAGTGACAAAAATGTGAAACTGTTTGAGAAGTACAAGGTTCTCAGCAAAGCCGAAGTTGAAGCTCGGTACGAAATTCTGGTCGGACAGTATTTCATGGGCATAAACATTGAAGGCGAAACAACGGCTTCCATGGTTCAGACGATGATTATTCCGGCTACTGTTCGTTACCTCAATGAGCTTGCAGCCACCCTCGACCGGGGTGAGAAGCTCAAGCTTACAATCGGCGGTACTCAGCGCGTGGCCAAACAGCTATCCGACGAATTGGATCAGTTGATTGAAGCCAATGAGAAGTTAATCGCCCAAAACAAAGAGCTTGGCGGCGAAACAGAGGTTGAAAAGGCCGAACACATGCGTTCCAACATCATACCTGCTATGAATAAAGTTCGCGAGGTAGCTGATCGCCTCGAAAAACTCGTAGCCGACGATTACTGGCCGATGCCGACCTATAAAGACATGCTCTTTATCAAATAGGCACACGATTAGTACCTTTTTTTATTACAACGGCGGCAGATCCGAGCAATCGGGCCTGCCGTTTTTTTTGTGCCTTGCTTCTGTCCGCACAAAAGGTAAGAGATGTCTGATTCAAGCTCTAAATCCTTTAATTGAATCCTACCCAAAGGTTGACGCCATTTGACCGCATGTTTTTATCACATAGTGATATTTACGCTGATTTAGAATCGAACTCAGGTTAACAATTCAAAAACAACATCGTGCGCTGAATTATGCAACAAATCCCTCATTACCAAAAAAACCGCTTCTTTTCTATTTTGCCATGCCATTAATAAATAAAATTATTATAATAATTTAACGTACTTATACGTACTCTCCGGATGCGTGCCGTGCATATGCCTTTTGGCCTGCCGGTTCACATGCAGGATGTTCACTCTAAGAAATCGTCTATAGCTTAAAACGTTACAGCCACTCTTTTAATGAAGATTTATCGTGCTTCACTTGCTGCCTGGGCAGCCGTGACGCTGTTTGTATTGATGTATGCTCCGGTTTTCAGTCAGGAGCAATTGCATGACGTACATTCCGCTTCAGAATTATCGGAAAGCGTTTCCAGCGACGATCTCCAGTCGTTGCAGGCGCCCTCGTTCTCGGTCGCTCCCGGTTTTTATACCGAGCCGATAACGCTTGAAATCACATCCGTGCACGACGGTCTTGAGATTCGCTATACCACAGACGGCAGCTATCCCGATGAAAACAGTACGCTGTATGAGGGCCCGATTGAGCTGGGGCCGCGTGCGGGCGATCCGAACACCGTCTCCATGATCCCCACCAATGCGTTCGATTCCAGTCATCCTTATAACGAGCACTGGCAGCCACCGCTTGGTGAAGTCTTCAAAATTCATACCATCCGGGCCCGTGTTTTCGCCGAAGATGCCGATCCGGGCGAAATTACTTCAGGCAGTTTTATTATTGATGAAGCCGGCCTTGAAAGATTCTCCATGCCGGTTATCTCCATCAGTACCGACGCCGATTCGCTGTTTTCAGACGATGCCGGTATTTATGTGCCCGGCTCAAACCCTTCAAACCCCAATTACAATCAGCGCGGCCGAGAGTGGGAGCGTCCGGCCTGGATCGAGTTTTTTGAAGATGACGGCTCTGTAGCATTTTCCCAGCAGGTAGGGCTGCGTATTCACGGCGGCACAAGTCGCTCACGGCCGCGTAAATCCCTGAGGATTTATGCCCGCAACGATTACGGCGCCCCATGGATTAATCATCAGATATTTCCTGATAAACCCATCGGTCAGTTTAAGCGTCTTTTGCTGCGAAACAGCGGAAACGACTGGGACGGCACCGTTTTCAGAGACGGGTTTATGCAGGCCCTGATTCGTGATCTCGGGGTGGATATGCAGCATTTTCGCCCTGCCATCGTGTTTATAAACGGCGAGTACTGGGGGATTCATAACATCCGCGACCGGCTGGACAACCGTTATATTCAAACCCACTACGGGTTGAGCGACGAGGAAGATTATACCATGATGGAAGGAAACTCCGAACTCGACCGCGGCAATCCGGACGGCGTAACCCATTACAACCAGATGCGGTCGTTTCTCAATAACCCCGGCGTAAGCAACCCGGCAAACTACGCGGAGCTGAAAACCCGCATGGATACGGATAATTTCGCCGATTATTTCATCTCGCAAATCTATTACCGCAATACCGACTGGCCGGGAAACAACTTACAGTACTGGCGTTCGGCCAATTCCTACGATCAGGATGCTCCTCACGGACTCGACGGCCGCTGGCGCTGGATGATGTTCGATACGGACTTCGGGTTTGGGCTGGACTTCAATTATGTAACCGGGCATGAGGAAGGTCCGGCCCATAACACCATGGCTTTTGCCCTGGAGGAAAACGGTCCGGGCTGGCCGAATCCGCCCTGGTCAACTTTTTTACTTCGAAAACTGGTGGAAAACGATGAATTTAGCCGGGGGTTCGTAAACCGCACTGCCGACCTTCTGAATACGGTATTTCGGGAAGAATACGCCGTGGCCGTACTCGATTCGGTGGCCGAAATTTTCGAGCCGGAGATGCAGGAGCATATCGATCGCTGGCGCCGTCCCGAGACCGTGGGAATCTGGCTTGATGACGTGGAGGTGATGCGTCAGTTTGCGCTTCAGCGGCCCGAATATATGCGCAATCATGTAGCCGGGGCGTTCAATCTCAGCGGCGATCTGGCCGATGTAACCCTGAACGTGAATGATACCGAGAAAGGCTACATCCGTATAAACCGGGTGGAATTAAGGACCGGCACGCCGGGCTTACCTGCCGACATCTATCCCTGGAGCGGAATTTACTTTAGTGATAACGAAGTTGAAATCTCGGCTGTCGCCCGATCCGGGTTTGTATTTTCTGAATGGGAGGGAAGCGTGAGTTCCGATCAGGAAACCATCACCCTGCAGCCCGGGGGCGGTCTCAACCTGACCGCCGTATTTGTTCCCGATGATGAAGTTGTTGACCCTCAAATTGAACCTTTTGCTGTAGCTGATGGCGACTTCCAGTTTTCCGGCTGGTCGGCTGATTCTGAACCGGGCACATATCCTCAGCACATGAAATTTTTCCAGACAGATGTTTCCGATCCCGGCCTCGACATCCCGCGTGAAGATCCCTGGGTGATGCCCTACAATCTGAGTAGCCGAAGCCGCATCAACGGCCTTGGTGATCAGGGAATCAGTTTTATAAATACGGCTAATCCTCAGGATAACGGAGGAGGCTACCTCGGCTCGGCCGTTCTTGCTCTGGATACGAACGGGGTTACCGAGCTATATGTGGGTTGGCGCGGAGGCACCTTACTGCCCAATTCACGGGTGTACAATATCAGGCTTCAGTACAGAATCGGGAATACCGGAGCGTTTGAAGATGTTACCGACAGCTCCGGCGAGCCCGTGGAATACAAACGCAGTGAACTTGAAGGGCACTCCCGCTATATCGGCCCGGTAGCCTTACCGGCAGCTATGCTGAACCGTAACTACGCGGAGCTTCGCTGGAACTATTACTACACCGGTATCCGCCTTGATAATGAAAGCGGTCAGCGCTCCATGCTCAGCCTCGGCGACATTCTTGTTACAAGCGATCCGGACGGTGAAACGGCCTCACTAACTTTTGAGGGGCTTGCACCGACCGCACAAGCCGATTTCATCATTCCTCCTTTCGAAGTTAGCGCCCGCGATGAAACGGGAGCGCTTGATACGGGCTTCAACGGGGAAATCGTTCTTGAAGTAGATCAGGGGCCGGGCGTGTTGCTTGGGCCTGTAGAAACCGATGCAGCGGGAGGCCGGGCCGTTTTCACGAATATTGCATTTAGTGAGCCGGGGCTTTACACGCTGCGGGCATCAGCTTCAGACAACGGAGAGCTTGATGTTCTAAGTGATGTCGTCCGCGTAGTCGATCTCTATGAATTGGTGATGCCGAAGGTAATTCAGGGTGCACAGCCCGATAATAACGATCGCATCCCGCTGGCCTACCGTCTGCGCATTGAGGGCCTGAAAGCCAATTCCACCTACAAGTATTACAACAGGGTGATAGACGACACCGACGGGTTTGATCAGGACGGAGGCGGAAACATGATTTTCGTGCCCGTTGAAGGCGGCGATTTTGTGCGTACCACCGGTTCACCGGATTTCAGCCAGGGAGCCATAAACAACGGATACTTTGAGCTTCAAACCGACGAGCAGGGCACTTTTGAAGGCTGGTTTATCACCGAGCCTACCGGCAACCGGCGTTTTGAACCCGGAAATCAGGTACGCATCAGGCTGCTTCTGAACGACGGTGCCGGGGGCACGGAGATCTATCATAGCATCGATACCTTTTCCGATATACGGGTGGTGGAGTTCGGCACCGAAGCGGGGAAAGCCACCGGCCTGGCTGCTATTTCAGAAGCCGTGGACCGGAATTTCATCGTGCTTTATTCGGATACCGAGGGAGCCGGACGTCCGGTTTATGCAACGGTGGCCGAACATACCGGAGTTGGGTTCGACGACCGCTATGCCGGGTTTTTCAGAGAATGGACCGAAGGACAGTCGGGCCGGTGGGCGGCGGTACTGCCGAACGAACTTCCCGACGGCATACGACGCATAGAAGAGCGCTCCATCCTGGACGGCTTCGAAGTAAATTCCATCACCAGTGAAAACGGCATCTGGGCGGACGGCATCTCAACGGTAAATCCGTTCGGAGGAAGCGAATCACCGATCATCCTTGATCTCGTTTCCGCAGTTCCGATAAACGACGGGAACTCTGAAACGCCCGCCGAGTTTGTGCTCAAACAAAATTATCCGAATCCGTTTAATCCCGCCACATCCATTACCTACGGCCTGCCGGAAGCATCTCATGTAAAGCTGGAAGTGTACAGCGTAAACGGCCAGCTTGTAACAACGCTGCAAAACGGCATGCAGAGCGCAGGTTTTCATACCGTAACCTTCGACTCCCGCAATGTTTCCATAGCCAGCGGCGTGTATCTCTATCGTATTGAGGCCGGGAATCATATTCAGGTGAAAAAAATGCTGCTTGTGAAATAGCGGCTTCGGCTCAGCTGTTTATCGGAGTTGCAGATATGGGAGGATTTCCTCACTTTAGGGCATCCTGTCCACAACCACCCCAACCTGTATCTCTGCTTTTATGAAAACCTGTTACACGCTCATCACCCTTTGTCTTCTCCCTTTCGCCCTGCTGACAGCCTGCGACAGGCCCGGCGAAACCACAATGAATGAAAACCAAACCGAACAGGCCCGGTACGCCATCGCCCTGCACGGAGGCGCCGGGGTAATTTCAAGAGACCTCGACGAAGAAGTCCGCCGGCAGTATGTGGACGGCCTTGATGAAGCTCTTGCCCTCGGCGTGGAGATGCTCGAAAACGGAGCCGAAGCCCTTGATGTGGTAGAACAGGTGATCAGAATTCTGGAGGATAACCCCCTGTTCAACGCCGGGCGCGGTGCGGTGATGACCAATGAAGAAAAATTCGAACTGGATGCTTCCATCATGGACGGCCGTGATCTTTCCGGAGGAGCCGTAACCGGCGTAACAACCGTCAGACATCCGATTTCCCTGGCCCGTCATGTAAAATCCGGATCACGTCACATTCTCTTTGCGGCTGAAGGAGCCGAGCGGTTTGCCGATGAAACCGGCGTGGAACGCGTTGATCCTTCCTATTTTTACACCGAACGGCGCCATCGTCAGCTGCTTCGTGCGCAGGGACGTGACGAAGTGATTCTCGACCATTCCGGTGACGAAGAATCCATGCTGCCCGATGCGGGTGCAGACAGCGATAAGATGGGTACGGTCGGGGTAGCCGTGCTGGACAGAAACGGAAACCTTGCCGCCGGGACCTCAACCGGGGGAATGACCAATAAGAGATTCGGCCGGGTCGGCGACTCACCGCTGCTTGGGGCCGGCACCTATGCCAATAACGAAACCTGCGCTATTTCCTCAACCGGCACCGGCGAGGAGTTTATCCGGCATGCCGTGGCTTTTCAGATTTCCGCTATCATGGAATATACCGGAGCCGGGCTGAACGAAGCCGCAGATCAGGTTATAAACGGCAAATTGCGAGAGGGCGACGGCGGAATTATAGGGGTAAGTCATACCGGCGAAATCGCCATGGTCTTCAACAGCCCCGGCATGTTCCGTGCTGCTGCCGATGCATCCGGCCGTTATGAAGTTTCCATCTGGGACGAACCAATTATAATGCGGGAGTGATTTGGGTGGTGGCATTTGCGTTGATTTAGAATCGAACTCAGTTTAGACGTTCTTAAGCTTACCGTGAACGTACTTGTGCAGGATACTCGTAACCAAAGTTTGGCAGGGCAGGCCCTCTTCTAATGCCTTTGCTTTTAGACAGGCCAGGGTGGTGGTAACCGAAACGTGCGAACAAACATACTTCCCCACAACGTATTTGTCGTTTGCCCTTTACACTTCTGATTTAACGATTTATATGATTCCGCGACGTAACGACTTGCGATCTGCTATTCGAAACCACCAACGAATACCGGCCTTGAGAAAAATGGCGTTAAGAACCGACACGCAGTGTAGCGTTAAGAAAAAAATACGTCCGCTGAATACCTACTAAAATTCATCTGAGTGCTGTGGAGCTTTATTTTTTTTAGCGTAACGAAGTGCGGTTTAGCCTTTTTTCTCCAGACGGCGGTTTTTGGGTACCTTTTGTCCGCACAAAAGGTACAATGAA
>PXDL01000085.1 GCA_003566395.1 Balneolia bacterium
AATAATGAAATCAATAGCGTTAAGTACATAACAGGCTGTTAAAAGATTTCTTCAGGTGCAATTAACTGCATTCTAACGAACTTCGTTTACAGTTTCATTACAAATATAATGTTTTTTTAATATTTCGCGCAATTTTTTTTGGATTATCCATAATCCCGTTCTCCGAACAGAGCCGTTCCCACACGAATCATGGTTGAGCCTTCTTCAATTGCCACTTCCAGGTCACCGGTCATGCCCATAGATAAATGCCGTAAATCATGAGTCTCGTATCCCTTCTCCTGCTCCTGCTTCAACAGCTCACGCAGTAATCTGAACTGCGGCCTGACAATCTCGGGATCATCCACAAATGAGGCGATTCCCATCAGACCCATCACCCTCACATATTTCATATTGTCGGATGCCTTCAGCAGCTCCGGCAAGTCTTCAGGCTCACAACCGAATTTCTGGTCTTCATCGCTGATATTCACCTGAATCAACACCTTTATTTCGCGCTTCACTTTGGATGCGCGTTTATTTATTTCTTTAAGCGCCTTTAACTTAGGTACGGAGTCAATCCAATCGACCTCCTCTACCAGATACTTGATTTTATTGGTTTGAAGCCCACCCACCATATGCCATATAATCTCGGTATCATCAGAAAAATGATCCATCTTGGGCATCAATTCCTGGACTTTATTCTCACCGAAATGCCGGTGACCCAGTTTCCGCACCGCTTCGATCATCTCTACGGGTTTGGTTTTGCTTACGGCCACGACCGTTACCTCTTCAGGATTCCGGCCACAGTTTATGCAGGCCTTTTTAACCCGGTTAATTAGTGAGGTATAACGTAATTCGATAGTGTCTTGCACGAGTTGAAGTCTTTTTTTTAGTTGTGATAAATTTTGATGTCCGAAATTTTTCCTGAAGATAAACAAGCCGGCGGCACAAATGCATCCAAACGGTCTTTATCATAGTCATAACTGTAATGAAGTCACAAGCCCGGGTTTTCCTGTCATTCCGGCTCCGGGAATCTGATAACGATGCTTATTCCCGCAGCATTCACCCCGTCCGGACGGCGTCGCTTTTGTGCAGGCCACGTGATATCACTTCCATTTTTTGTATTATCCGGAAGACTTCCTCACATTGAATTTTAATTATTTCCGTGCCGAATGAGTATTTACGCCGGGCAATATTACATCCCGATTCAGGCTATTTTTCGTATGTATGTACTTCATGCACGTGATGCTTCCCTCCGGTCTCCGGTTTTTTCCGGCAACATTACCATACAGACGCCATGAACCGAAAGCCAGTTTCCTATAGTGATGCAGTTGATGAGCTGAATCATTTTTTTGACGACGCACTCAATGAAGCTCTTACCGGGCTTCGTGAGTCTGTCTCGGAACCGCTGCTCGATGAACTCACCAGGCTTCGCACCGAAATTCTGAAGCTCCGGCGGGGCGAGCAGGAACACATGCAGCGGCACATTACCGTTCGCACCGAAGACGCGCTGAAACGTATTCATCAATTAATCCGGGGTCCACACCTGCCCGGTATTGCATCACAATGGAAATCCCTGCTTCAGGAAGCCGTTTCACGCACAGAGAAAAAAATCACTTGTCTTCAAAGCGAGGAGCGCTTTGTTGCCCAGCCCGACGACAGCCGCATTGTTCGCTTGAAAAAGCAGGCCAAACGAGGTGGAAGAGCTGCCGGCCGGGTAGTGGGGATGAAGGACGAATGGTCTCAGGTCATCCCGATGCAACAGCTCCTCACCTACCGGTTGATTACCGCACAACCGGTATTTCGGGATACTGTTTGTTATGAAGCCGGACAGCTTGCGCAGGTTCTTTCGGGGCTGCTCAATAAGGCGCTGCCGATGGAAAATCCTGCAACTGAAGAACCGGAAAACGGGCAGGGTCAGCCGGAGGAAAACACCCAGCAGGAGTCCGTTAGTGAAGACGTCACCGGAGGGCTTTTCGGCAGCAAAGCCGTTGAGCTTCTTAGCCGGGCAATCGAGACCTTAAAAGCGTACCGGTCGGACGGCTATGCAAGCAATCCGGTACTGACAGCCGCGCTTGAAGATTTGAAGAAGCTTCTTCCTAAAGCCGGCACGGTGGCACTTCCGGGAAAACGAATCCTGCGCTCGGCAAGCCGGAAGAACGTGTCTTCCTCACACCATGCGGCTGAAAAAGCCCTCGAAAAGTGGCGTTCATACCTTATTTCTCAGCTTAATGATCTTCAGGTGCAGCTTGAACTGGCATCTTTTCATCATGAGCTTACCCAGGCCGAAACTTTGCTTCTTAGTGAAACCCACACCTTTTTCCGCGACACATGCTACATACCGACCGAAAACGGAGTGGCCCTCCTAACCGAGCTTATCAATACATTACAAGAGGAAAATAAAGCCTCGGGTATCAAACGCCTGATTGAGGAGGCCCGAAACAGGCTCCAAACTGAATTCATGGAGGCTTCCCTTGCCACCATGCAAAATCAGGAGCTCCAGGAAAAGCTGATTACCGAGATTCGAAAAACTATTTCCGATCTTGAGCTTCACATGAGCAGCTTTTCAGATACCCTCCATTTGGCTGAAAAACGCAGTTCTAAACAGCCGCTTCCCGTGCTTGAGAGCGACTCCCTTAAATGGCGCAGCATTGCCTCCCGCTTCATCAAAAATCATGCTCTGAATCCGGTTCGTCCCGAAACCCAGCATTTCAGGGCATTTATTCTTGAGCAGGCTAAAGAAATTGAAGCGGCAGCCGGAATTGTAGATGCGAACCTCCAGGCGGCCGTAACCTCTGAGGAAACAGAAGGAGAAGAGTCGCCCTTACAGATTGCCGTTTCGGGACTCAAACGGGCCGTTCTAACGCTCGAAAAGTCAATCAAAAACATCCGCGAGAAGCAAAACAACTACGAAAAACTCATTCGTGAAAGCCTTCCGGCCGCGTATGAACGCCTCTCCAGGCTGATGCTTGAGCGGCGCTACGACGAGTTTGAACTTCATGACAAGGCGCTTCAGGCCCGGGAAACCGCTCTCGGGTGGAGTGAGCGCTTCATGC
>PXDL01000414.1 GCA_003566395.1 Balneolia bacterium
GGTCGGAAGCGGTCAGGTAATTCAAGGCTGGGATAAAGGCTTTCAGGGGATGCGTGTGGGTGGCAAACGCACACTTACCATTCCACCTGAACTTGCATATGGCGAAACCGGAGCCGGCGGCGGGATCATCCCCCCTAACGCAACGCTGAAGTTCGAAGTTGAACTTCTTGACATCACAAAAGAACCTACAGGCGTTTGGGAATATGATGAATCCGATGTAGTTACCACCGATTCAGGTCTTCAGTATGCCGTTGTTTCCGAAGGAGAAGGACCCGAAGTTAAGGTTAACGACCGTGTTCATGTGTATTATGACGGCTACCTGACCGACGGCACTCTTTTCGATACATCATCACGCCGCGGACAGCCGCTGGCTATTCAGGTTGGTGTTGGAATGGTCATTCAGGGTTGGGATGAAGGATTGCAGGGAATGCAGCTCGGCGAAGAACGCGTTCTCATCATTCCGGCTGATCTTGCCTACGGAGATCAGGCCCGCGGCGATCTCATTCCGGCTAATTCCACCTTAATATTTAACGTACGGATTGAAGACCACACTCCGGCAGAATAATGATTTGCAAACAGGCGGTATCTGTCTTTACGGATGCCGCCTTTTTTATATTTAAACTCAGCTAATCTCATGGGAAGTATCCGAATCAAACAAGTTGACGCGTTCACACGCAAACCATTCTCAGGAAATCCTGCAGCCGTGGTGCTTGATGCCGATCATCTTAGCGGCCGCGATATGCAGCATATTGCTAACGAAATGGCCGTTTCCGAAACTGCCTTTGTGCTGAAACCGGAAAGCGAAGACAACGATTTGCGGCTGCGGTGGTTTACGCCCTCAAACGAAGTGGATTTGTGCGGACATGCTACCATCGCTGCTTTTCATGTGATGGCGGAGGAAAAACGATTCGGCCTCACCCTGAACGAGCCTCAATCTTTTCTGGTTGAAACACGCGCCGGCATCATTACCGTTGATGTGGAATGGAAAGACATGCAGCCCTACATTAAGATGAGTCTTCCGATTCCTTCATTTTTCCCGTTTCCCGACGACTACTCCCTGCTGTGTGCCGCCATCGGGGTTTCGGAAATAGAGCTTAGTAAAAAGGTGAAGCCGCAAATTACCGAGAGCGGCTACTGCTTTATTCCGTTGGCCTCTTACGACAGCCTGAAAACGCTGGAGCCGAACTTTATGCTGATGCATAAAATCAACGAACGGCACGACATCAAAGGGTTTGCCGTGGTTACAACCGATACGGGCGACCGGGATATCGACTGGCATATGCGCTTTTTTGCGCCCTCTCTGGGCGTTAATGAAGACCCCGTAACCGGCACGGCCAACGGTCCGATGGCAGCCTATCTGTG
Source organism: Balneolia bacterium (assembly GCA_003566395.1). Lineage (GTDB taxonomy): Bacteria > Bacteroidota > Rhodothermia > Balneolales > Cyclonatronaceae > Cyclonatronum. The sequence continues at coordinate 1,363 of PXDL01000414.1, forward strand.
GCATAATAAAATGCTCGATTCCTCGAACAAGTTTTTCTCGTTCCGCGGCTTTCAGGGCTACCTGCTTAACCGTCCGGGCCATGTTACGGTAAACATGCTGATCAAGGACAATAAGATTGATATGCTCCAAATCGCCGGTCAGGCGGTGACGGTGCTTGAAGGCTCCATCAAAACACACCTGAATATTCCGGAGAAAATGTAGGTTCGGCTGCGGCTATTCGAGCTCTTTCCTGCGTTTTTCGGATTTTATCGCCTCAGCACGCGTTACATCCGATTTAAGCTTTCCCGCTACAATCAGGTTAACGAACCCACCGAGGACTACAATTACGGAGGTGACCTGACCAATGATTCCGGAAAACGTCGTATCGCCATAGCTTGCGATAAAATTGACGAGCCCGACCAGCAGCACGATTACTCCGGTCGCCAGAATGATATAGAACTTTATTTTCAGTGGCATAATTATGTATAAGGGTGAAAGACAGTTTTGGAAACTACTCATATCTGAAGGAAAACTCCGAATATTTTCCTTCAGGCGCATAGCGTTCAACTTCAACGTTTTTAACATTTGATCCCAGCGGACCGCGGCTGCAAAGAGAGATAATAGCCTCAACTTGTGATTCCGGCCCCTCAAATTTAGCTTCGACGCTGCCGTCGTTCCGGTTCCTGACCCAGCCTGTTATTCCGTTTCGGGTGGCGTGCTTATAGACAAAATATCTGAATCCTACGCCCTGTACCCTGCCTGTAATTCGTACTCTTGCTGCAGTTTGGGAAGACTCTTTCATAGAAAATTGAATACTTATCGTGTACATACCAAAATGTGCGATTAATCTAATGTCCCTGTAGAATTATTGCAAGAACAAGAAGCCGGAATGCATTATCTTGGCCGAAATTTCTATATCCGGCCCCGAAGCCTTCAATCTGATAGCAACAGCTCTCCCAACGATCATATTTCCAACGCATGCAAATAATTTATCAAATCAGCCTCAACTGGTTCGTGTTCTATTATTTCACGCTGGGGCTCATTCTGCTTATGAACGGACTCATTTGGTTCAGGCGGCCCGAGCATTTTCAGCAGTATCTCATTAAACATGCTGAGGCAAATAAACGTCCTCTTCTGGTACTGAAATCGCTTAGGTATCTGATGCTTTTTTCCGGACTGTCTCTTTTTCTCTCGCTCGTACCTTTCTCCGCAGTGGAACTTATTTTTTCGCTTTGGAGCCTGATGATGCTTTTCATTATCGGTTCTATTCTTCTAAAGTGGGAGCACCTTAAAAGCATCATCCTGGACAATCCCAAAAATGTGATCATCCAAACAAAAAAGGGCGGACTCATGATGATTTCCATCAGCGTGGTCATGTTTTTGCTGAGCTGGTACCGTATTACGACCTGGGGGTTCAGCTAAGCATTTACGCACTTCAATGAATGGTTTTGGAGTTTCGTTTGTAGTAAAGCATGATGCTTTTCCATCCGGTTGGGCATGTGGGTTATAACAGTTTCCTATGCTCCGATACAGACTTGAAAAATATCATGGTATTATCCTCGACGGTCCGTCGGTCGGGCTCGATGTTTCCGGGCCGGTAGCCGACCATGTAATTGTCAGCCACGCCCATGCCGATCATCTGCCCCGGGACCGGGCCATGCACGTCTATGCGAGTGCCGCA
>PXDL01000277.1 GCA_003566395.1 Balneolia bacterium
GTTGTCACACCTAGGTGCGACACGCTGCTGAGTGGATCATCAGGCCAGTACCCTCCCCACTACTCTCGATTCGATATGAGATTGTTAGTGCAATAGTAACACAATGAAATCTAATAGCCCAAGGTTATTTCTCAATACTATTCTACTTTTTACGACTCACTACTTGTTTGGTAGCGGCAATTTTGCGGTCGGCGTATAACACAACATCTTTTATCACCAGTTTTTGAATGGCGGAGATGAACGTTTCCATTTTGTCGTAGTCTGGTTGGTCGTTTTGAGCTGGGAGTTTCATTTTGAAATTCAAACTTTGAGAACTGCGTAGCTTAGTACCATAAGAGAATTTACCAAATAGCGAACGTTCCATCGAAGCTGCACAAAACAACATCAGTTCTTTTGAGTATTCCTTTTCGTCATTCCAATATACACCGGTATCATCGCCAGCTCCAAAGTCATAGTTTCGATAAAATGTGTTTCCGAAAATATCTATGGTGATTGAATTCTTTGGGAAACTTGCAATCGGATTTGAAATGTAGCTAACGACTCCTGTGTTTGTCACTCCAGCCATCACAAAAGGAATGTCGCCCGGAACTTGGTCATCCTTTTTAAGTCTGCGCCCCTGAAGAATCTGGTTGAAAATACTTGAGTAAGTAAATTCGGTCCATTTGATTTTCTCTTGCTCAAACTCTGCCAACACTTTCTGTTCTTCCTTGGTTAAGGTGTAGTCTTTGAGCCCACTGGCAACCAAGTACGCTTCCAGCTCTGCTATCCGTTCCGCCTCCAGCTCCGCTATAAAACTCTCCATAAAGGCAAAATCTATCTTGCCGTTTTTAGTGGGGAGTTTGATTTTTAAGTTTTTCAACTTTTCTAACGTCGGGTAGTTTGCATAGCCGTCAGAAAAAGTAGCTCTCAGTGCCGTATCTACTGAGGCAACACCATACAGTGAAATTAGTTTTTTATATTCTTCTTTGGGTGTAAGGGAAAAGATGTTTTGACTGGCGTACCACTCTTGATTTCTAAGTTGCGCAACAATAGTGCCAATTTGAGTAATTGAAATTACATTCTTAGGGTTTGGTTTGAGATCTAGTTTTTCCGTATATCCCTTTATTCCATTTTCGACTCTTGTTCTGCCAACAAACTCAATCAGTCCGTCGTGCTTTTGTTCAAACAGGTTTAATTTGCCCTCGTCTATACTTTTTACCGTTTGGACAGTGAACAAGTCTTCAAGCTTGTATTCGCCCCACTCAACCTTCTGTAGCTTTTTGTCGAGTGGGGCTAGGCTTTTCCCGACGGCTTGTCGTTACTTTGCTGTTTTAAGATATTGCCAACTTCCCAGGCGAGATAATCTCCAACGGTCTTTTTAAAGTCCGCAATGGTTGGGGTAGTGTCTATTGGAGCGGATTGATTCCAGTCGGCGCCATTATCTGGATCAATAGTGTTTTCGTAATATTCAGCTTCAGTAAAGAGTTTCAGCTTGCTTTTGCCAAAGCGGACAAGGTTCACCAGCTCTTCGTAGCGTTCTTTGGCGTGGTCAGTGTCTCGTAGGTTGTTGCTAGCTTTTTTGCGGTTGGTTCTGGTGTAGCCGTCGTTGGTGAAATCAATAAACTTCACCATCTCGTCTTTTTGGTGCTTTTCGTTTACCTTGAAGACATACACGCGGGTTTGCACGCTCGACTTACCGATAAATAAGTCATCTGGCATTTTTATGCTCGCAACGAGAGTATGCTTCTCAAGGATGCGTTTGTTGTATTCGATAGCCTTACCACTGCCGGCTGAGCTTTGGATGATGATAGCTGCGTAGCCTTTATTCATCATGCCGAGGGCTTTTTCCACAAAGTTCATACCGTTGCCAGGGGCAGAATACGGTGGATTGAGAATGAAGGCATCGGCTGGGAAGTCGCTGTCGGTCTTACCGAAGCCGTATTTTCCATCGAAGTCTTTGAGTGAGTCTTGATTGAGGATGTTTGAGCTTCCGTCACCCATCAAAATCATGTTGAGGATTGCAAGCATGTACACACTAGAGAGAAGCTCTAAGCCGAGGAGTTGTTCGGTCTTAATAGCGATCTCTTTTTGCGTGAGTTCATCTGGAGATTTGATAGATTTTTTTGCGTCGTTGAGCATCTCGTTCATTGCCGCCACCAAAAGCCCAGCCGAACCAGTAGCAAAGTCCCACACGTACGAATCTTTATTAACGCGCGCGAGTCGTACGAGGAGGGTTGAGACATAAGCCGGAGTGAGTACCACGTCATTGAGCTTGTCTTGAGAGAAGCCGAGCCAGCCGTACATTTCATTGAACAGCTTGCCGGTAAAGTCGGTAGTGAGGCCGATTTTGTAGTAAATACCGAGGTCATCCACAATCTTTGAAAATACTCGCTTGAGCTGGCTTTCACCATTTTCTACTTTGTTGATGTTGTTGGTTGTAATGGTGTTTTGAAGCGTTCGGAGAATGAGGTCTTTTTTCTCTTCCGGCAGTTCTTTTTCGCTCAAAAAGGCTCTGATCTTTTGCATCATGATGTCGCCATCGGTATTGCCTTTTTCGGTGGAAGATTTGAGATCTGATTTTTCAAGTGGAGCGACTTTGCCTGGTATACCAATCGTAGCAATGATGGACGCAGCCACGAGGTAGACGCGGTCGTTTTCGCCGAGGCCTTTTTCGTTTTGGTAAATATCGTTGTTGAGTTTGACTAGACTGGTGTTGATTTCCTTTTCTCGCTGTTCTTTGAGCTTGTCGATTTCTTCTTGGGTAAGACTGAGACTTTTTACCTTTTCGATGAACTCATCAAAGTTTTCTGTTTTCAAGAATGACAGGTCTGTGTATTCACCGACTTTTTGACCAGCTCCGAGATTGTTCTTTGATACAAAATAGACGCCGATTTCGTGCTGGATTTTGCCGGTTTCGTCTTTGTGACCAGTCACACCAATAGCGATGATATCGGTGTAGCTCGTATGATGCAGTAGAGCGTTGGCGTAGTGTACCGCTCCGTTTACAGCGTAATTGTTAA
>PXDL01000214.1 GCA_003566395.1 Balneolia bacterium
ATTCCGATGAATACATTCAACACAAAAATGGTGTGAATTTGATGGGGCTGACAGAAAAAGATGGCCACGCTTAGCAGTGTGGATAAAATCATCGCCCACATAAAAGTGCTCCTTTTTCCGAAACGAGACGAAACCGGCTTGGCAAAAAGTACGCCTATAATATTGGCTCCCAGCCACACAGACATGTAGGCCGATACCAGCACAGAAAAGGAAAGCTCCCCGAAATAAATTACCGTCTGTTCCTGAATATAATACCTGAAATAGTAGAGCATAGCGCCCTCACGGAGCGTGTTGAAAAGCACCATACTAATTGCCGCACCCAGCATGATGAACCACGGCTTGTTTTTGACCAGATCTTTGATATCCTGCTTTAGCAAGCTATTCTCCTGCTTGGGCGGCTTCAATCGCTCGCGCGTGCCGGCAAAGGTGAGGATAAAGAGCACGGCGGCAAGAATGGCGTAAATCCCGACCGTCATCTGATATCCGATGGCGCTGTCGGTTCCGTTTCCGAAATACTCAATCAAATACGTGGCGGTTGCGGTAACGAACAACCCACCTGAGAAAGCCCCGATAAAGCGGTATGAAGCAAGCGCGGTCCGGTCTTCTATGTTGCTGGTCATTACTCCCATTAATGCCGCATACGGCACGTTTACCGCCGTGTACACCATCATCATTAGAGTATAGGTGATGTAGGCATAGATCAGCTTGCCGGATGCCGACAAGTCGGGAGTGCTGAAAGTGAGGATACCGATGATAGCAAACGGGATGGCTGTAAACAGCAGGTAGGGCCGGAATTTGCCCCATCGCGTTTTGGTTCGGTCGGCGATCACACCCATTATCGGATCGTTTCCGGCATCCCAAATCCGGGTGACCAGCATCATGGTGCCCACCGCGGCGGCCGATATCCCGAAAATATCGGTATAGAAAAAAAGTAGAAACATGGAGAACAACTTCCAGAACATCGATGATGCAAAATCACCGAGTCCGTAGGCCGCTTTCTCCCGGAATGACAGAGGCTGATGTACCGGATTATTCTTCATTGAACCCTGAACCGAATCAAATTATTGGTGAACACTTAGCGTGAGGAAAATTCTTCAAGTTGTTGCGCATGGCGGGATAGAATACCGAGGGTGCTTTCATCACCCGAAAAAATTGAGTTTAATCCCTGTGGCTCCTGTGGCGGATCACCGGTGAAGGGATCGCCTGCACGCCACATCGCGTCTTCATGCATCGCCTGCCCTTCTCCGCCCCAGCTCCAGAAATTGGTACCGGCTACGGCCTCGCCGTTCTGCGCTTTTTCTTCTATGATTGAGAACACATAGGACAGATATTCATCCCGATAGGTTACCGGGGAGCCGACTTCATGATTTTCGAAATCACGGCCCAGCCCGAATTCTGAAAGTACCGTGGGCTTGTTGAGCTGCCCGGCATAAGCAACATGCTGATTGATGTAATCGCGGGCATTTTCAAGAGATTGGGGAAACGTGCCTTCCATATCATCGGCATCGAACCATCCCCAGTTTTTGGCCCACATGTGAAACGTCATATAATCAATATGTTCGCTTCGGTGGGCATCCAGATAAGCATCTTCGGAATAGAGGCTGCCCATCGTGCCCTCGTTTCCGGTAGAAACAAGCTGGTTCGGAGCCAAAGATTTAATAAATGCTGCGGACTCATCAACCCACTCTATATATCGGGGGATGTTAGCCTCTCCTTCTTCTCCGCTACCCGGCCGGGGCTCATTGGCAAGCTGCCAGCTCATAATTACGGGGTCATCATAATACACCGTACCGGTGAGGCTGTTTTCCCGGTTGATGAGCATTTCGATGTAATCTCTCCAAGCCTGCTGCGCCTGCTCGTTGAAATAAAAGCGGGCAGAATGATTCATAAATCCGTGCCAGTCTCCGCCTGACGGATCAATAACCGGTCCTTCGCCGAACCATTCGCTGTAGGCCGACATCCCGCCGGACCATTCCCAGAAGTTGTTCAGAAACAGTACGGCCTTCATATCCCGCTTTCCCATCTCCGCAAGCAGGTAATCAAGGCCTTCCAGCAGGTTTTCATTTACCTCGTCTGCCGAAGGCTGAAAAACCGGATAGAGCGAATGCTGGTGCGCAGCCGCTTGAGATGATGCCGCTATACGCAGATTGGTTACTCCGTTTTGCTTCAGCAAATCCAGCTCTCGCTGTAACCGCTCACGATCACCTTCCGGTCCGGGCGATCCCAGATAGGCGCCATACCAAAAATTTGCCCCGACAAACAGATAGGGTTCTCCATCAATCGTGAATCGGGTTCCGTCAACTTCAACAAAGCCGTTTTCGGATTTATCCGGATTGTTGCATTGAAGAACTACGAATGCTGAAAGTAATAAAAGAATGATTTTGTAACGATTTTTTATCATCGGAAAAAGCACATATATATGTTTACCAATACAATTGAAGGTATTAACTATGACGTTTTTTCATCACCGGAAAAACCGGTGCCTGCGGCGGGAATCCCGTTCATCTCAAGGAGTTCCAGACAGAACCGGGTGTTGTGATAAGGGCATTTCCAGGGGCCGATTTTGTCTTCTTCCGGTACCGGTTTGCCGTCTTTATCGAGGCGGAAAAACCATTCTCCGCGCTCACGGTCTTTCACATAGTTTCGGACAAAATCCCACACCCCGTAAGCGGCTTTCAGAAACCGTTCGTCTCCGGTAAGTTCAGCCGCATAGTACAATCCTGTGACGGCTTCGGCCTGAACCCACCACTGATACTCCGGGTCCACCGGACTTCCTGCAAATCCCTGATTATATACGCCTCCGGTGTCCGGATCGATTCCTTCGTTAAGAAGCATGCCGGCAGTTTCAATAAGAACGGCTCCGGTTCTCCTGATCAGCGTTTCATCATTGAGAAGTTTCGCGCTATCCACCAGCAACCATGCCGTTTCGATATCATGACCGTAGGAGTAAAACCCGGACTTAAGATTCCAATCGGCATCAAAGAAAGAAGAAAAATGTTGGTTTTCAGGATCATAAATAAGATCAAGAACAAGTATCACCAAATCGGAAAGCTTCTCATACAAAACGGGATGCTGCCAAACGCGATACAGGTTTGCATACGCCTCCATCACATGAATGTGGGTATTCATGCTCCGGGCTTCATTCTGATCAACCGGGCTTAGCCGAACATCGTCCAGCGGATTCCATTTTTCATCAAAGGCTTCTATGTAGCCCCGTTTATCGTGGGAGCCGGCATGGTTTTCAATAAGCCGGAAAACCTCTTTAGCACGTTCAAGTGCGCTTAAATTACCGGTGAGCCGGAAATATTCTGAATAGGCGTACACCACAAATACCTGGGCGTACACATGTTTCTTGGTTTCGTTGGGAATTCCCTCATAATTCACCGACCAGTAAAATCCACCGTACTTTTTATCATGGAAATGCTGCTCAAGATAGTTGTAGGCTCTTCCGGCCATGTCCAGGTAGTCCTGATTTCCCGTAACCCGGCCGGCGGCTGAAAATGTCCACAATATGCGCGCATTTAGTATTACAGATTTATGCGCTTTCGGACATGCTTCATGCGTACCAGTGAGCCTGCCGATGAAACCGCCGTTTTCCGTATCCGGTGCGTTTTTCAACCAAAAAGCCAGAATATGATCGTGGAGCTCGGTATGCAATTCGTCAGAAAAGCTATTTCTGATTTCGGCTGCCGTCATGGCTCGGACCTGTTTAGAAAGTCCAGGTTTTTTTTGATCAAATCGGTACGGGTCCTGACCGATTCAGCCGAGCGATACCCGTCTTCGGGAGTATTCTTCACGTAATCCAAAAGCACCGGGATAGTTGAGGTAGCAACGTGACAGCGCGTATCGGATGAAGCATAATACATATAGACGGTGCCGTCATCATCCATAATCCATCCGGAGCAAAAAAGCACGTTCGATACATCACCTGTGCACTCGTTTCCTTCGGGTGCCATAAAGTATCCGCCCGGCCGGTAAGTGATCTTCCAGGGTTCTTTCAGGTCGGTCATGAACATATAAAGCACGTATCTGAGGCCTGCTGCCGTACCTCTCACCCCGTGTGCAAGATGAAGCCAGCCTTCCGGAGTTTTTAAAGGCGGCGGACCCTGTCCGTTCTTCAGTTCTTTTATAGTGTGATACTTTTTGGGGTCAATAACCCACTCGGATTCCAATACCGGGTTCCCAATCGATTTACAGCTTCCCCAGCCGATGCCTCCGCCGGAACCTGTATCGATGAAACCGTCCTGCGGACGCGTGTAAAAGCCATATTCGCCGTTTACAAATTCGGGATGCAGCACTACGTTTCGCTGCTGTTGAGACGCTGTTTTGAGATCGGGCAGCCGTTCCCATTTTTCAAGGTCGCGGGTACGTACAATCCCGGCCTGCGCCAAAGCAGACGACGTATCCCCGGCAGCTGCCTTCGGATCGCGCCGTTCGGTGCAAAAGAGGCCGTATATCCAGCCGTCCTCATGACGGGTCAGTCTCATGTCATATACATTGGTATCGGGATTCTCCAGCTCGGGAATTTCTACAGGATAATCACGAAAACGAAATGAATCGATACCATTCGGACTCTCCGCTATCGCGAAAAACGATTTCCGGTCGGCGCCCTCCACTCTTGCCACCAAAATGTACTTATCGCCAATTTTGATAGCTCCCGGATTAAACACGGCTCCCACACCCAGCCTTTCAAGAAGCCCCGGATTGGTATCCGGGTTCAGATCATACCGCCAGGTAATCGGTGTGTGATCAGCCGTAAGCACAGGATTCTCATATCTGCTGAAAATGCCGTTTCCGGGTTCCACTTTCCTGTTTTTTGCTTGTATCAACCGCTGATGCTCTGCTTTTAGCTCCCGTAAGCGGCGGTCGAAATTCACCGTTGCCTTGTTAGTCCGGTTTTGGTGTATGCTGTTTTCGTTTTCCACGTAATGTGTACGGCCTCTTTGTATTTACTGGATACAGATTCAGGAAGTAAAAGAAGAAGGCAATGTAAAACCAGGGTTTATTGATGTTTCAGACGCCTGAGCGCGGAAACGGTCTTACAAAGCCTTCAACGTAATTTTAAACAGAGGGAAGGGCTTCACCCCTTTCCTCAAATTATCATTATTCACTATTTAATGATGAAACAAAGATATGATGATGAGTTCTTGTTTAGAATTGCTACTTCACAAGAACCATTTTGCGTGTCATGATGTGACTGCCGGCTTGGAGTCGGTAAATATAGACTCCGGAAGCCAGACGGCTTGCATCGAACGACACATGATGCACACCCTGATTATGTATTCCGTTGGCAAGAACGGCTACCCGCTGACCCAATACGTTGAACACATCGAGGCGCACATCCATAGCTTCAGGTACTTCAAACTGTATGGATGTCGTAGGGTTGAACGGATTCGGGTAGTTCTGGCTGAGGTTGTAACCGACAGGCATTTCCGGCCTTACCGATGTCCCCGTTCCAAGCCTGTATATCTGTACAAAATCGATATCCACGGCGCTGGAAGAAGCAACCGAAATCGTGTTGGACCCGGCCGGAACTGTAAAGGTGAAGGTATCGTAGAGATTCTCCTCCTCATCAAAAACGATAGGCTCAAGGAAGCCGTCATTCAAACGAAGCTCACCTTCGCCTGAACCCAGAGGCGAGTTATAGAATACCCGTGCCAGGTACTCACCTTCACTTTCTGAATCCATTCCCCATGATACCGTGCCCTCACCTCCGTCATGACCGAGGGCGGCCCAGCGGAAATTGCTGGCACAGTAATCGGAGTCGTCACAAACAGGCGCAACCAATTCGTAATCGGCATTCACAGCGAGCAGTTCGGCCAGAACCGTACCGCCGCTGTTTACCACCTCAACGGTAGCAAATCGCTGCCAGCCCCAATTCGGACGAATTTCGACAGTGTTGGTTCCTTCAACAAAACCGAGTGTTCCTTCTATAAGATCGCCTTCGGAGATCTCTTCCCAGAACCACTCCTGAGTCGGAACTCCGCTGAAGAAATAACCACCGTCATCGGCATTACGGATATTCACTCCGTTAACTTCAATAAACTGTCCGCGTTCGGGATTTCCGCGCATGTGGGTATAAATGCGGAGATCATGGGTTCCGGCTTCTTCAAGCTCAAACTCCCATTTGATAAATCCGGCCCCGTCCATACTGAAATAGGCAAACCCGTCGAAAACTTCAAGCGAGGCATCACCGCTTAACATGCCGTCGTGGGCTTCAAAGGTAGCATAAAGATCCAGTTCAACCGGCTCTCCGGCCAGGTCTTCAATCTGCTGGATGTATTCATCCTTGTTTGCCTCAAAATCTGCCTTTGCATTTGGGAACCAGTTGAGGTCGCCCAGCGGTAGTCCGTCGGTACCGGCGGTCATCAATTCCGAGTTGGAATAGCTGAAGTTTTCCGGAAGCGGCCAGTTGATACAAACGTCACAGCTCATATCGCGACCCGGATCCCATAGATAGGAGTGAGCCGGCGTAATAGCCGCTCTCAAATCTATGATATTCTGTACCTGATCGCTCACGTTGTTCGGATAGACCTCGAAATTCGGATTCGAGCTTTCCAGGTTGCCGGTACTTACCATAGCATCCCAGTCTTCGAACCATTCGGCGGTTATCTCATTATACAGCGGCTGTGCCCGGATGGAATCGGCATAATACTCGTGGAACTGAGAATCTCTCCAGGTGGCGTTGTTTGCCAGTACAATACGGCGGGAAGCATCGGTTCCGTACGAGGAAGGCAGCGTACCGATGGAGAAAATTCCGGCATAGTCGGCTTCACGGGGCGGATCAGTAGTATATTCATCCGGGCTTTCACCATGCCAGAAACCGTTTACTATCAGGTTGTTGGCGAAGTAGGCTTCTCTCCACCAGTTTCCGGCATTCAGGTTACGGCCCACCCCTACAATGGTGTTATGGTTAAACCGCACGTAATCGGCAGCTCCACCTTCAATTTGAAGGGCGGTCATACCGATGTTAAAGAACGTATTATTCTCAACAATAACGCTTTCCTGATCGGCCCAGATCGAAATACCACGGCCTTCCCAAATCTGATCTTTACCGGTCAGATTTCTGAAGATGTTATCCCTGAATTCAATCCGGTTACCGCCTGCTGTAAAAGCGATAACGGCGAAATTTGAATGCTCGATAATGTTGTTTTCGAACAGAAAATCAGAATTGGAGGCATCAATCTGTATAGGCTGATAGGCTCCTTCAAATCCTACATCATCACGCCCGGTTATCCACAGGTTTTTCAGGGTGATGCTTGAAAGACCTGTAATTATTCTGCCGTCGGGCTCACCGGTATCGTCAACCACCATCTGAATAACCGCAGGATTTTCTAAAGCTCCGGATCCCGGTTCCTCACCAATAATTCTGAGGTGAAATCCTTCGTTTTCAATCCGGTCTTGCAGCCAGTAATATCCACCCCGGCGCAGGCCATAGACCCTGTCGTCAGGACGGTCGGTGTCGTTTTCGATGGCATCGCGCAGGGCATTGACCTTCACGAGCCCGTCATCATCCTGCCATTCTACCCACAGGACACTGCCTTCAATTTGGGCCTGTACTTGTTGCGGCATGAGCCAGCAAAAGGCAATCAAAAAAGGCACGATCATTGAAATTTTGATCAAATTCGTGCTTTTGTATTTAGTATTCATAATGTTCCTCCAAAATGAAATTGGATTTTTGTTTGGTTTGGTTTGGATTGGTTCGACTATTGATTTGATGGTTATGCTTTGAAAAAGTGGTATAGAATTTTTCGCGTCATAGACGCCACCTCACCCCTACATCCATGGTAAATCCATAAAATTCGGTGTAGGTCGGGCTGTTGGTGGCTCCCTGATAGTTTCGGTCGGGCCGGTTGGTGATGTTGTTGAAGTTGGCAAAGACTTGTAAGCCGTGGGAAACATCCTGGCGGAGTCTCAGATCGAACCGAAGATATTCTCCGGTGAAGTTGTCCAGTATAGGCTCACTTGCTATCCAGGAGGTGGTATCGGTTTGATACAGCATGGAAATTCGTCCCGAGAAACCTCCGTAATCGTAGCCGAGGGTTACATTGGCTATATGGCGCGGCTGATCGGGCATCCGACCCACACGGGTGGTATCAATCCTGATAATTTCCCTGCGCGGTGGCGGTCCGGGTATGATATCTCCTTCCCCCCGCCGATACTGTTGGTAGGTCGTCTCGGATTCGATATAGGTATAGTTCAGATTCAACACAATTCCGCTGAGCACCGAGGGCAGATACCACAAATTGGTTTGCCAGTCGAATTCTATACCCTTATAAGTTGCTTCAAACGGATTGTTGATGAAGGTATCGAGGCGCGGGTTTTCCTGAATCCAGTGTTCAGGAATATTAAGGCCCGGAAGTAAATCCATATCCCGGTGATGCCGGTATCCCACCTGGAAAATCAGATCATCAATACTCTTGTAAAACCCGGATACGGTAAACAGGCCGAGGTAATTGTTGATGAATGATACCGACAGATCGTAATTCGTAGCCCGGGCGGGTTTGAGCCCGGCATTGGCTGCACGCACATAATCGCGATAAGAATTTCGCGAGGTAATGGGCGCGTACTGCATATAGTCGGGCCGCGTAAGTGTTTCGGTCCGGGCCATGCGAACAGCCAGCCACTCGGTGGGCCGAACGTGCAGGTGCACCATCGGCAGCCAGAAACTGTTTTCGCGGGTTACACGAAGCGAATCCAGGTCCTGAGGTTCCTGCTGTACATTACCCACCACTACTTCACTAAAACGCTGCCCGTTATACCGGGAGTAATCACCCTCATAGCGGACTCCCGGCATAAATGTGATATACCGGCCGATATTAAACTCTGCCATTATATAACCGGCCTGATACCGCTCGATTCCGTCATAATCTCTGCCTCGGGAGCCCAGGGCCATATCACGGTAATAGCCGCAATCCTCAATGGCCCGGGATATTTGCTCCATCATGGCTCTGTCGGCTACCCAGCCCAGTTCGTAATCACCGTCGAGGAAGTCATTCCGGCCGTAATCATCAAAAAACAGGTACATGGGAAGCCATCCGTGCTGCATCACTGCTTCTTCAATCCCCAAATCGGGATACTGCTGATCCACACAACGAAGTACCTCGTTCAAGTTCTGTCCGCTGCCGTACTGCAGACCGTTTCTGCCAACCTGTACTTCATCATTAAAGCGGTCGAGCCAGCGAAATTTACCACCGGTTTTCACATAGCCGGAAAAATTATCGTCGAATCTGAACGGGACTTTTAAGTTGAGCTGAACAGCGGTTTCGTTCTCCTGACGATCGGTTGACCATCGGTACACGTCTGCAAGAGCCGTGCGGGCCGAGTCACTTGTGGCCATTGCCGGAATTTGGGTAGGATGCGTATCAGGCCCCATACCTTCGAGCTGAAAAGCCGCGCTTTCCTGCACGAAATGCCAGGTTAAGTCAGAAGGATTTTCTGTAATGGTTGAAGCACGTGACAAGCCCGCATCAACCTGTATCCATTCAAAATCCTGCTCATATCCTAATGCTCCTACATAAACCGAGGTCTGTCCGGAACGCTGCTCGAGGTCATAAAAATGGCGATTCCAGCTCAGATTCATCCTGTTGATTCTGTGCACGGATTCGTGGCTCAGACGGTTGTAAAATCCGTTAGCCGTAATTCGCCCGTCCGGGATTCGATAATCCATAAGCAGGCTGGCTCCGGCACGGTCACGCACTACATTTTCCTCCCGCAGACTCAACTGTTCGATCAGAATTTCGGTCTCTCCCGTAGTTGAGCTTGTTCTCGACCTGTAGTTTCCGGAAAACTTGTCGGCTCCTCTGTCGTTGCGGTCAAGATTGAAGTTGGCCATCACCCCGAGCCGGTTCTCTAAAAAGCGGTCACTGAAACTTCCGGAGAACTGATAGTTACCGTAATAATTTTGCAAATGGTTGTATCCGCCCTGGGCCGAAACATCGAATGATCTTTGTTCCGGAGCTTCCCGAAGCCTCAAATCGACCGAACCTCCGATGGCATCGGCATCCTGATCGGGAGTAATGGCTTTATAAACCGCGATGCCGTCGAGCATATTCGGAGAAACCAGAGAGAGATCAACGCCCCGGTCGTCTCCCCCGGTAGCGGGCATGCGCACCCCGTTTACCGTTACCGTATTGTATTTGGGAGACAAGCCGCGAATAACAACCCGGTTGGCTTCACCACCCGACCGCTGAATAGAAATACCGGGCAATCTTCCGATGGATTCGGCTGCGTTGACATCAGGAAGCTCACGGATTCGGTCGGCTGCCACAATATTGGTAATTGTATTAGCTGCAAGCTGCTGATTGATTGCATCCCGCTGACCACGTGCCTGAACCGACAGAACAACTTCCTGGCCTTCGATACTCAGAGCTGCAAGTTCAACATTCAGCTCCAAAGACTCGCCTGCTTCAAGTTCGACTTCCATTTCCTGACGGAGATAACCGATATAGGAAAAAACGATGGTATGCGTGCCGGGGCTGATTCCCGTCATCCGGTATCTTCCGTTTAAGTCGGTTGCAACCCCGCGTGTAGTGCCTTCAATAAGGATACCGGCCCCTATCAGAGGCTCTCCGGTGCTTTCGTCTGTAACGGTTCCGTAAATGACAGCCGACTGAAAGGCACTCGCCTTCTGAGGTAAAACCAGAGCCGCCCCTGAAACAAACAACAGACACACAGCAATGATCAGATTGGATTTCATAAAGGTTGGTAGTTGAGAGAATACATTGTCTGATTTAGGAACAGCTCCCCGGCAAAAGTCGAATCGTGTATGAGCCTTATGAAAAGCGCTTTTCCAACAGGACTTAAAAAAAACCGCGCGAAACGGCTTTCCCACAGGATCAGGACACTTTGTTAGCGATTTACCGGTACTGAATACTGCCTTCATTTAATTAATCAATTTGATTGATGAAATACAAGTGAAATTTATACATTTTTTTGACATCTGTAAATCACCGACGCATTCTATTGATATTGTTTGGGATAGATATCGGCCCCAGTTTCCGCCGGGGCTTCGGGGCTTTTATTTGAGCAGAACCATTTTTCTGGTTATGTGAAATTCGCCACTGCTCAGCCTGTACATATACACTCCGGAAGCCAGCGCATCACCGGAAAATGAAACGTGATGCGAACCGGCCGACTGGTATCCATCCTTTATCACCGAAACCCTCCTGCCGAGGCTGTCATACACCGCAAGACTGACGTGGCCCGGATGCTCAAGTTCATATCTGATCTGCGTGACCGGGTTAAACGGATTCGGGTAGTTTTGGTGAAGGTGAATACGATCCGGTATCTGATCTTCGGGCAGCACGGATGTAAACATGCCCCCGTAAAAGTACTCCATCGCGGCAGATACATACACCAGCGGCGCATTCCAGTTGATTGCCACCTCATTGGTTGCATAACTGCACCAGTCGTCAAGGTAGGACAAAGCGGGTAAATCAGACGGATACGAGCAGCCGTCCTGCTGACCGGCATGAGGCCCGCCCACCAGAAATCCGGGAACAGGATAAGTAACGTTATCGGCCGCCGATTGCCGGTGATGCGGATCCATAGGAACACGGCTGCCGTAGCCGGTCACAAACGAGTATCCTGTCGCATTCCGGCCCAGCATGTAATCGAAGTTGGCAAGAGCTGCGTCGAGATAATCCTGATTCTCCGACATCCGGTAAGCCTGTAGCAGCATGAATGAATGATTCAGGCCTGAGCTGTTGCTGCCCCACACAAAATCCTGATTTCCGCGCATGCCCATACTATGTCCGTAGGCTGAGTTTTCGTGCAATTGAAGAAGCTCCTGCCCAAGGTTCATGATTCGGGACTCGATGAGGTTTTGATTGGCCGCAGGAGTTAAATGATCCAGATGATGAGCCAGTGAAACCCAGGCCAGGGGTCTGGTGTAGGGCCAGGCGGGGACACCGTTCTCACTGGTGTTGAAATTCCGGGCATTCCAGTACGCATCATTACCTGTTGTGATGTACAGCTCGGCAGCCGCCCAGTCGAATTCATCCTGCACATTTTGGTCACCATACTGACCGGTATGGATATCTTCGGGCTGCTGATAATAAATCTGGGGATTTTCCACGGCCCACTGCCATGCGTACTCCGCAACTTCAAGTGCTTGAGCGGCGAATTCGGGATCATATTCTTCATACACTCTGGAGGCGACCGCCATCACGGCTGCGTAATTGAGGGTGGCGGCCGTGCTTTTCATCACCACGTACCGGTCCACAACATTCTGATGCGGCATAACGACCGGAGCAAAGTTTTTAGAGGTTAATTTATGATAGACGCCTCCGTCGTTCGGGTCCTGCATGGTAATCATCCAGTCGAGATTCCAGCGGATTTCATCCAGTAAGTCCGGAGTCTGATTTCCGCTTTCGGGAATATTCAGGCTAAGTGATTGGAAATAGTCGGGAAAATGCTCGTAAGCAGCCATCATGGTATAGGTACTGATACCCGAATTGACCACATATTTATTATAATCTCCGGCGTCGTACCATCCCTTCGGACCTGAGATAACATATCCTTCCGGCCGCTCATCCGTAGCCGCCGAGGCGTGCACATATACCACATCATCCGGATGTCCGGCCGGTCGCGCCCACTGACCTGCGTGCGTTTCTTCAAGTGCGGTGGAGGTACGGTTAAAATACAGCGCCTTAATAGAAGCCCTGCTGACTTCACGGAAAACATCTTCCGCAATCCGGAACGGGTATGAATCTTCAAAGCCCTCAACCCTGACCACAAACTCACCGGTTTGAGAGAATGCGCTGAAATCTGCCAGCATCACTTGTTCATCGGAATACTGCCAGTAAGCCGGAACGGTACTCATACCGCTGAATACAACCTCGCCTCCGGCTGTATCAATAATCTGAAACTCAACAGTTTCTTCGCCGGGGATAACCGCCAGCTTTGGGCCGTCCGGATAATAACCCAGCTGATTAATTTTAATCGTGTCCCAACCATAAGCTGAACCAGAGCCCGCTGAAAATACCAACGCAACCAGTAAAAAAGCCAAAAAGTTAACGGGGAATCTGCTCTCCCCTCTCATCCGATAAGAATTCATATACATCTGAAGGTTTGGGTATGAATGAAGATTACATAAGCACATGAACAAATTAATCAATTTGTTTTATTAATTACAAACCATTTCCCCTCCACCCTCCTTTG
>PXDL01000391.1 GCA_003566395.1 Balneolia bacterium
CCAAAGAGACCGAGCGCCTGACCCGGCTCATCAACCAGCTGCTTGACACCCAAAAGGCCAATACCGGCAAGCTTGAAATTCATACGGCCCCTGTTCGGGTTCAAGCCGTTATAGATGATGCGCTTCGCTCTATGGAGCAGGTTTTTACGGATCATGGGATTACCTTGGATACGGAGATGAACCCGGAACTGCCCGATGCACAGGCCGATGCCGACCGATTGCAGCAGGTGGTGCTGAATTTGCTCTCCAATGCCGTCCGATACGGCCGTGACCAAGGCGGCGTTATTAGAATCCGTACACATCATACCGATGACATGATTCACATCTCGGTCAGCGATAATGGTCCCGGCATTGAAGAAAAAGATCAGGAGCGGATTTTCCAGCCTTTTGTCCAGTCGGCCGAGGCCGAAAAGCGAAAATCAGGTACGGGACTCGGGCTCAGTATCAGCCGGAACATCATGCAGATGCACGGGGGCAAACTGCTTCTTGAAAGCACACCCGGAAAGGGCAGCACGTTCACCATTCAGGTACCGGTCAGCCGGGCTTGATTGATCAAAATCTGCCGTCCGTTTTTTTTGAAGCATCTTTGTCCGCAGCTTCTGCATCCATTATATTCTTTCATTTCACAGATGTGAATCACTGACTGTTGACCTATGGACCTGTTTCAGGGGGATATTCTCACCTACCACGCCGATCCGGAAGAACCTGCACGTGAATCGGCCTATTCCTTTTTTCCGGACGGAATTCTTGCCGTTGACGACGGCCGGATAGTGTACTGCGGTAAAAAGGAAAACGTACCTTTCAGCACGGAAAATCATCCCATCCATGATTACAGCGGACAACTTATCATGGCCGGTTTTGTGGATACGCACATCCATTACCCGCAGATCGGGATGATTGCCAGCTACGGCGAGCAGCTGCTTGAATGGCTTCAGCGCTACGCATTTCCCGAAGAGATGAAATTTGCCGACCGGGCCTATGCTGCCATGATGGCCCGTGAGTTCACCAACGAACTTTTCCGAAACGGCACTACCACAGCCCTGGTTTTTTCAACGGTTCACCCCGGTTCGGCCGATGCGCTTTTCGAGGAAGCGATGAAGCGCGAAATGTGCCTGCTTACCGGCAAAATTCTGATGGACCGCAACGCTCCCGAACCTCTGACCGATACTCCGGAATCGGCCTATCACGAATCACGCAAGCTTATCGAAAAATGGCATGGCAAAGGCCGTCTTCGCTATGCGGTTACCCCCCGGTTTGCGATCACCTCAAGTCGGGAGCAGCTTGAAGCCGCCGGACGGCTTTTGAAGGAATTTCCCGATGTCTATCTTCAGACCCACCTTTCTGAAAATCCCAGGGAAATCACCTCCGTCGCCGAACTTTTCCCGGAGTCCGGCGGCTATCTCGATGTCTATGACCGCTACGGCCTCGCCGGCCCGAAGAGCGTGTTCGCCCACTGTGTGCATTTGACCGATGATGAGTTTCGGGTTATGAAAGAGCGGGATGCCGCCATAGCCTGCTGCCCCTGTTCCAACCTCTTTCTCGGCAGCGGCCTGTTTGATTTTGAGAAAGCTTTTTCCCACGGTATCCGGACCGGACTCGGCACCGATGTGGGAGGCGGAAATTCATTTTCTGTGCTGATGAATCTAAATGAAGCCTACAAAGTAGCGCAGCTCCGCGGCCAGCAATTGAATCCGATTCGAGCGTTTTATCTGGCCACGCTCGGCGGTGCAAGAGCGCTGTCGCTGGAACAGGAGATCGGCACTCTAAATCCGGGAAATTACGCCGATTTCATCATCCTGAACCCGCGCACCACCCCACTTATGAAACTCCGTATGAAGCAGGCAACCACCCTCACCGACACCCTTTTTACGCTCATGATGATGGGCGACGACCGTTGCGTAACCGGCACCTGGGTGAATGGAAAGCGGGTGAAGCAGCCGGCAAGCTGAAAACCGGGAATTCATTTTTTCTGAAAGGGTGAAGCTTCAGTTCATCTTTATTTTCTTGTCCTTCAGAATGCCGAGGATCTCTTCCCGGCTGATATGGTAGCGCTCGTTACAGTAATGACAGACAAGCTCCTGCCCTTCATCGGCTATGGCCTCAAGGTCCTCATGATTGAGCATCCCCAGGGCTCCGGTGAACCGGTCTTTGGTACACCTGCAAAAAAAGTGAACAGGCTGACGAGCCAGTTCGCGCACCGTGTAAGGCGAGACCACATTTACGAGTATATCATCTATATAATCACCGCTTTCGAATAAATCGGTAACCGGCGGCATCGTTTTCAGATTGTTTTGTATTGTTGTGATGCGGTCTTCCGGTGCATCAGGTAGCGCCTGAATCAACACTCCGCCTGCCGACCGGATTTCGCCCTGGTCGTCGAGGGCCACATCAAGATGGATGGCTGAATGCACCTGCTCGGACTGCGCCAGATAATACGCGATATCTTCCGAAACCGTCCCGGAGACGATTTCCACCGAACCGTTGATTTGATCTGCTTCGTTATATAAGGTTTTAGAAACGGTAAGCACACCGAGGCCTATACCTTCGGCTACGGACGTATGTTTTGCGGGGTCAAGCTCTGCTTTCGGATGCTGAACGAGTCCGCGGATTTCTCCTACACTGTTGGCTTCGGCCAAAATCAGGCCCGTAGGTCCGTTTCCCTCCATCCTCAAACGAATCCGCTCCTCACCCTTCAGCCCGGATGCAAGCAACATTGTTCCGGTCAATGCGCGCCCCAAGAGCACTTTATTCAGAAGGGAAAGTTCATGCCTTCGGGCTGCACGCCTGACGACCTCGGTAGTTTTAACTACGCTAACCTTAAAATGGCCGTCCGAGGTAATACCTTTAATAATGCGGTCTTTGTTGATAAAATCTTTCTTCTTCATAGCATGTTTCATTTCAAAAATAACAAAACCAAATATACGGCTTTAGCCAAGCAATTCATTAGCCCGGCGCCGATAACAGGCGAATGCAAATACGCATCATGAACGAATTCGGGGGCTTATTATTAACCTGACTTCGATTTATAATGTCCTTTAAGAGAGTATCAAAACGTCTTTTACCAAGGATGTGAGTGAATCAAGAACTGTGATCAAACTAAACATCCATTGAATAGACCACGATGCGCAAAAATCCGAAATTGTACGAAGGATATTGTTTGATAAATTTATCACACTACCCGAGGAAAGCGTTTTCAAATGGCACAGGTCGCTCCGCTCCCAATTTTGAATGGTGGGTGTTGAATTTTGAATGATTCACAGAAAGAAAATTTGTCAGATAACAAGCTCCGGCTAAATTATTTATTCCTTCAGACTGGCAACTGATACTGACAACTGATACTGACAACTGATACTGTACTCTGTAACTGGTTACCTTTTGTCCGCACAAAAGGTAAGAGATGTCTAATTCGATATCTAAATCATGTAACTATATCCAACCCAAAGGTTAGTGCCATTTGATCAAGTGTTTTTAGGATGCCATGTCGCATAGAAATTTTTTCAGGGTAAAAGGGGATGGAATTTGAGCTGATTTAGAAACGAGCTCAGGTGATTAGCTATGTAGAAGGCTCGAAAGAAGGAAGGCGCGCTCGGAAAAAACCTGACTAAAAAAACAAAGACGACGCCTTAGCAAGGCGCCGTCCTTAGTGCTATGAGTGCAGATATGAGAATCTTGCTACTATTTTACTTGTATCCTATGAGTACATATTCATTCTAAACCTCTAAACGCGCTTTATGTACTGGAAAAGCGCTTCCATAGTATAAGAAATTTATCGACAAAAAAGAACCATTTAGAAAAAAATTATGTTCACCCGCCGGCCGGGTATCTCTTAGGGCACGGGTGTATTAAAATGGCAGTCAACGAGTTACTTCCGTTTGTCCTTTTTAATCACAGCTTTACGGCCCGGTTTTTTGCCCGGCGAAGTGCGGACTTTGCTTCCACGTGTGTCTTTGTCTTTTTCTGCAAAAATTTCAAACTGGGAAAACGTGTATTCACGTTCGGAAAAAACCAGCTTTTTCGAGAACGAAGGCTTCATTCCAAGCACCGTATCGAGGTTGGCAAGGGCGCTGAACACGTTCAGTTTGTATCCTGTGGCGTGCTTGCGAACAATGCGCCCGAAATCCCCGAGCAGCTTCAAATCTGTAGTAGGCGGAGGTGCGGTCATCACTACGCCTTTCTTAGGAAAGGTGAGGGTGTTGGGTTTGGCCACCCGCAGCTTGATGTTACTGTTCAGACGAAGCAACCGGCTCAGATACTGAATTCTCGATATGTTTTCATAATTCATATCGCTGCCGTGAATCCAGTTTACATCTTTGCGCATCTCATCAACAATTTCTTCCCTTTTCTTCTTCCAGAGAGCGTGGCGGAACATGCGCCATTTTTTCATCAGCAGCGCATCATCTTCAAACAGCGGGGTTCTTTTTTTGGCAAAACGGGCCGCTTCAATCAAAAAAGCACCGTTGTTGGCGAAAGGATCAAAAAAATGATCCCGGCCGTTCCAGCCGCTCAGCGAAATTAGTCCGGCGGCCATGGCAGGGCTTACGATCGAGGACTTCGAGTTATGCAAGGAGGCTCTTTTTTCAAGCACGGGCCCGCCGGCGTCGAGGGTTAGAATGCAGCTGCCGTTACTGCCAACCTGAATATTGACGACAAACTCGGGTTCTTCTTCCTCCCGGGCGGCTTTAGGGGCCGATTCAAATGTATGCTCGAAATGGCGACAAATCGACTTCTCCAGCTCGGAGGCCAGAATCCGAAGATTCGAACTTGTGGAGCCGTCATGGAATGCCTGCACCCGGAACACCGAATGCAGGGGAATTACCTCCGTCCAGTTTACCAGAGCGGTAAGCGCTTCAATATCGGCTTTGCCAATATCAACCGGCTGGGAAAGGAGCAGCTCGAAGCCCGTTAAAACCCTGGAGCGGAGTAAAAATGAATAAAGCTCCACATCTTCTGCCTGAAAACGAATTTGCCCTTCCGAACTGAACAAATAGGAAGCCCCGGCGGTTTTAAGCTCTGTTTCCAATACAGGCTCAAGACCAGGGTGCGTCCGGGCAAGATATGTACCGTTATCTATCATGCAGAAATGATGTTTTAATTAAAAGATGCTAAGATAAGCAATGATACACCGATTACCGAAAACTACTATTTGAACTGAGCAAAGCCCTTTTTTTGTTATTAGATGGAAACTTTTCCTCACAAAAAAAATTTGATTAATTCAAAGAAGCGTCTATTATAATGAAGTCGTTTATTTTGAATGTAAGGTTTTTCTTTACCACCGATCATCATACTATGGTGGCGGCTCTCAAATCACCGCCCTGCAGCGTCATCGGGCTGTCAGGTGCACATCAGGATTTTTGACTTTTTCAGCGCTTGATGCCCGGGCATCACCTTGAAATATAGCATGAATTATTAGTTTGGATTTCGGTTTGACCCCCGCTTTCCTGTTCAATGAAAAAAGAAATAAATACCAAACCGATATGTCGTTCCGATGGAATTTTGTCCAGCCGGAAGATACAACCGCTGTATCCCAGTTACAGGATGCTCTCGGTGTATCTCCCATTATTGCCCGCCTTCTTGCGCTAAGAGGAATTCACTCCTTCAGCGAGGCTAAATCCTTTTTCAGGCCTACCCGTCAGCTTATTTACGATCCCTTTCTTATGAAAGACATGGACAAAGCCGCTTCGAGGCTTGCAACAGCCGTCCGTGCCCATGAGAAAGTTCTTGTTTACGGCGATTACGACGTTGACGGCACCACCGCCACATCCATAGTTTATCTGTTCCTGAAACAATTCGGCCTGGAGATCAACTATTTTATTCCTCACCGATTTAAAGACGGATACGGACTTTCTCAGGAGGGAATAGATAAAGCCGCAGAATTCGGGGCAAGCCTTATAGTTTCCGTGGATTGCGGGATTACAGCTATTGATGAAGCCCTGTATGCCCGTGAAAAAGGCATGGACCTTATCATTTGTGATCACCATAACGCCGGGGAGCACATCCCCGAAGCCTTTGCCGTTCTTGACCCGAAAAGACCCGGCTGCACCTATCCCTTCGACGGCTTATCAGGTGCCGGCGTAGCTTATAAACTGATTCAGGCCACTCTGCGCGAGCTCGGTCTGGACGAAGAAAACGCCCATCAGTATCTCGACCTGGTAGCCGTTTCAATTGCATCGGATATTGTGCCGCTCGTTGATGAAAACCGCGTGCTAATGTATGAAGGCCTGAAGCTGCTAACACAACAGCCGCGAATCGGTATTCGGGCATTGGCCAACCTGATTCGGCTGGATATCAGCAGTGTTTCCACTTCGCAAATTGTATTTTCGCTGGGGCCGCGCATCAACGCCGCCGGGCGGATGGGCGATGCAGGCCTTGCCGTTGAGCTACTCATCGCCGACAACGAGGCTGATGCTGCTGCAAGGGCAACCGAGCTTGAGACGATAAATAAAAAGCGCCGGCAGACCGATACCGAAACCATGAAACGTGCCGTAAGCCTGGTGGAAAACAAGATGAATGTGGACAAGCTGTCGTGCGTGGTACTTCACCATGACGATTGGCATCTCGGCGTTATCGGAATCGTCGCTTCCCGCCTTGTTGACCTCTACTGCCGGCCCACCGTTATGCTAAGCACGGTTGACGGCCAAATTAAAGGATCGGCCCGAAGCATAAAGGGATTCAATATTTATAATGCTTTGAAGCAGTGCGACGACCTGCTCCTTCAGTTCGGCGGCCATGAATTCGCGGCCGGACTTACGATGGAGCACCAAAACCTGGAAGCGTTCAGAGAAAGGCTGAATGAAGTTATCGACGGTGATTTATGTGATGAAGACTTCCACCCCGAGCTCACCGTTGACTGTGAACTCGACCTCAATGAAGTGGATCTGAAATTCTGGAAAGTTCTGAGCCAGTTTGAACCCTTCGGTCCCGAAAACCTTCGGCCGGTTTTTGTGAGCAGGGGACTTCAGGTTCAGGGCACTCCCAGCGTGGTCGGAAACGGACATCTCAAAATGAAAGTGACCCAGAACGGTTCCCAGCCGTTTGAAGTAATCGGGTTTAATATGCACGAGCACTTACCTTTGGTTCGATCAAGTAACGGACAGGGCATAGATATTGCCTACGTGCTTGAAGAGAACACCTGGAACCGCCGGAAATCAATTCAAATCAGGCTGAAGGATGTTGTGGCGCACGTTTCGTAGCAACAGCCTCTGATTTTCCGGAATTTGTAAACGCAAGACCGTATTGCGTTGTTCATCATAGCAGATAATATTAC
The DNA here is from genome assembly GCA_003566395.1 of Balneolia bacterium. Classification (GTDB taxonomy): domain Bacteria; phylum Bacteroidota; class Rhodothermia; order Balneolales; family Cyclonatronaceae; genus Cyclonatronum. Next base: position 7,265 of record PXDL01000391.1, read on the forward strand.
ATCAACACACTAAAGGAGATTATTATGGAGATCAAAAAAGAGAAGAAAACGCATATCGATATTGGAATCAGTGAAGATCATCGTCAAAAAATTTCTGACGGATTGAGCAAAACCCTTGCCGACACTTATATGCTCTATCTGAAAACCCACAACTATCACTGGAATGTAACCGGGCCTCATTTCCATTCGCTACATGCCATGTTTGAAGAGCAGTACACCGACCTCGCAGCCGCCGTTGACGATATAGCCGAACGGATACGTGCACTTGGTTTCTACGCTCCCGGAAGCTTCAAAAAATTTTCCAAACTATCTCAGGTTAAGGAAGAAGATGAAGTACCCGATGCCATGACTATGGTTGAGCGCTTGGTTCATGCCAACGAGCAGGTACTGCAATCGGCCAGAGAAGTGCTTCCCGCCTGTGAGGAAGGAGGCGATGAAGCCACCCTCGACCTGCTCACACAGCGGCTGCATGTGCATTCCAAAGTAGCCTGGATGCTCCGAAGCACCATCAGCTAAAATTCGAGGAAAAGAATCCGGCTGAACACGTTCTGAAGGTTTCCCCGGGTAGATATTATCCGTATATTTAAAGCTGTTCGGGATGTGGCTCAGCCCGGTAGAGCACACGCCTGGGGGGCGTGGGGTCGCAGGTTCAAATCCTGTCATCCCGACACTTTATACAAGCCGTTCTGTTTTTTAAGCAGGACGGCTTTTTTTATTTGCTCCTGCCGTTATCAGCTTTGCCTAATAACATCAATGAGAACAAGCCGCTACTTTATTTTGTCCTGCAAATCCGTTAACATAGGTTTATGCGCTTTACCTGAAACGACATGTCTCGTATCATCCGGAATTTAATCTGTACGAACCGGATGGGCAGTACCACAGTTCACTTGGGCTTTCGAAAACCGGACAGTATTCGAAGCACCCGGAAATACCAGCCGGTGGTTTGATTTATATGAATGACATATACTCTAAAACCAGCGATCCGCTGTCTTTTTGATAAGCAAAACCCATACATAATCCGAATTAACCGGACAGTACCACCCGGATAGCTTTTTGAGGCCATGAAACGTACCCTCTTTTTCCTGCTTCTCATTCCTCTCGTGTACGGCTGCTCATCTTCTGATCAGTCGGCGACATCTTCACGGAGCTCCGGTCCTGCAGTGAGTACATTGTTCCAGATGAATTATGAGCTTCGCGAAGACTGGATCATCGAATACTATCAGTTTCACAATGTCTCTTTCAGAAATCCTAACGCTCCGTTCGGGTATGCCTTGTATATTTTCCCGGACAACCTGTACTACGTTGTGATACTCCGGAATTCTCAGGATTTCAAATCAAGACCTTACGACAAACGTCTGCTCACAAGATCTTACATCACGCCGATTGAAATGCGCCGGACCGAAATTTATTTTGAACGCGCCGAATTTGATAAACTTCCGGCCGTCCTTCCGGTGGATGAAGATGATCAGGAAGAGTGCCGAAAGGATGCACCAACCGTGCGTATCGGGTACGACGATGATTCGAACGGCAAGCCATATATTACCCGTGTAACCAGTTACAGTGGTTGTAATTCGGATGCGCTTCCCGAAGAATTTTACCGGCTTCAAAACTATCTCGCGAACCTTTTCGCCCAGCTTCGCGTTCGCCAAAACGTGTCTCCTGAAGCAGATTTTGAAGACGCAATTGCCCAGATAGAGGCCGCCATCGACACAACTTTCATGCAGCCTCAAAACAGATTCCCGGATCCTGATGATCTAATCGAGGAACACTTTCCCGACGAGATGGAAACCACCCAAGATGAGCAGCCCGATCAGGAAGAGCAGAACGATACAGAATCAGAGAAAGAGACAGAATCAGAATCTCCTAAAGAAGAATCCTCTGAAGGAGAAGAAGAGGAAGTGGAAAATAGTGAGGAGATCGATCCCTGAAATTACATTCCGGGCAGAGTCTCAGTTCAGGTTACAGTGAACAGTATCAGTTGTCAGTCTGATGAAATAAAAACTTTAGCCGGAGCTTGCTATCTGACTGATTTTCTTTGTGAGAATCATTCAAAAGTGGGAGCAAAGCGACCATAAAAACGGGGACACCAACTTATAGTTGATGCCCCCGAATTACTTCTTCTCTCTCATTGAACAACTATCTGTCAGGATGCCGCAGCAACCGTATCAGGCTTAATCCAGCCGAAGTAAGCCTGATGAAAAATGCTGAATCTGAGCTTACCGCCGAACCAGTTCCATACTTTCTTCTGATCGAGCAGACTTGGTCTTCCGGTGGAAAGTGCTTGATAGGATGAAAACGGATACGTCCTGTAATCGGTGGTTACAGAATATTTCTGGGGGATGGTGTGCAGATCAAAAGTGCGGTAAATGCAGTCTTTTTCGGTAAAGAGCTGCTCTGCCCGGACGTTCTCACAAATAGCCTCAACCTGACCGCTCTCAAAAATACCGGCGAGTTTGGTTCGAAGCTTTTCCGAGATATATTTCTGAAGTTCCTCTGCCGATACGGTATCGGATGCCACGGTAACGACAACGCTGAAACGGCCCGGTATCATTACGTAGGCGCAGGTGTTCAAATGTTTTGCAAAGTAGGTTCGCCACACATTCAGAAAGGCAAATCGTTCAGCGCGTACTTTAAATAAATCGTCGTCTCCGCCTCTGATTTGGATGTGCCAGCAACTTTCGGGATCAAGTGGTTTCATCTGTTTGGGTATTTTATTTTTGTTTTACGCTCAAGAGTACCCAACGCTCAAAACCTTACACTTTATTTTTATCTTTTCTTTCGGACGCTCAAAAGAACGGTTTTGCTATGATTTCTGTAAATTTTCCAGACCGTTGCTTCACCTTAACTTCCGGTCCCTATACTTCTTCACTCCCTGTTTATAAAGCTTTCTCAGAACACAGATGCTCATTGGCTGTCTCGCTCCTTCCCTAATACCCGATTTGTTACACCTTACCGCCATGCGGCATGCGCAGGCCGTCGTATATCTTTCCAACGAGCCGTTTTCCAGGAAGTCATCTTCTCACCGAATCAAGATCAGAACCCCTGACGGCGGCCAGTGGCTTGGCTTACCGGTTCGCACGGAAGACAGACGGAAACCACTTAGAGATGTTCGTATCGACCCTTCTGAGGACTGGTTTTCGCACTGGCAAAAAGCACTCGATACCAATTACGGGAATAGTGTCTATTATGATTTCTACCGCCCGGAAATCATGAATGACCTGATGCAGGCCGGAGAATATGAGCTTTTGCAGGACATCATTCTTCATCTTCACAATCGGCTGTACGCCTATCTTGAGCTTGATGCCGAAACAACCGGAAAAATCGAATGGCTCGAAACGGAAGCATTCAGCCGGTGGGTACAGTCTGTTGATGAACCCCAGATTATGATTGAAGAACGGGGACGATATTACCGGAAGCCGGGCGCTATAGACGGCGCTCTGATTCGTGAATGCTCAGGGTCTGTTCCCGAGTATCGCCAGCAATTCAGCGGTTTTGAACCGGGATGCTGTCTTTACGATCTGCTGTTTCAATACGGGCCACAGTATTTTGAGGTCACCGATGCCATCACCCTGAATATACAGGCCGGAAATTAATGACGCCCAACGGGCTGCGGGGTTGAAGGCACGAGCGCTTTAACGCGATTCACTATACTTCCCGCGTCTATGCCTACCTCTTTGTACAATTCCTGCTGAGTTCCGTGTTCTACAAGCCTGTCCGGTGTTCCGAGGATCGTCATGCGAACGCGATGCGGTTGTTCTGCCAGGTACTCGGCTATGGCGCTTCCGAATCCGCCCTGTTTTACGCCGTCTTCCAGCGTGATGATATGGTCGTATTCAAGGGCAACCATGTCAATCATTTCGGTATCCAGAGGTTTCACAAAACGCATGTTGTAGTGGCCGATTTCGATTCCGGCTTTACTTAATTCTTCTGCGGCCTCAATCACATGATTTCCCACAACGCCGTAGGACAGTACTGCTACCGATGTACCTTTGCGGATACATTCGCCTTTCCCCAACTCCATTTCGGTGAAACCCTCCTGCACCGGCATTCCGGTAGCTTTCCCCCTTGGATAACGAATGCCGAAGGAGCGGTCGGTATGGCAGGTTGCAGTAAAGAGCATATCCCGGAGCTCCTGCTCGTTCATGGGTGCGCAAAGTACCATATTCGGCAGGCAACGCATATAGGCGATATCATAAAGCCCGTGGTGAGTCGGCCCGTCGGCGCCCACAAGTCCGGCGCGGTCCATGCAAAATACGACCGGTAATTGTTGAATCGCTACGTCATGGATAACCTGATCATAGCCGCGCTGCAGAAAAGTTGAATAGATACCGGCGAAGGGAATTTTACCCTCTGTGGCCATCCCGGCCGCAAAAGTGACGGCGTGCTGTTCGGCTATGCCCACATCAAAACAGCGATCCGGCATTTCTTTCATCATTTTGAGAAGTCCGGTTCCGCTCGGCATGGCCGGAGTTACGGCTACGACGCGTTCATCCTGTTTGGCAAGTTCAATTACTGCATCGGCAAACACATCCTGATATTTCGGGACGGACGGGCCGGCTTTTTTAACCAACAGAGATTTGCCCGTAATTTTATCGAACGGGCTGCCTTGAGCATGCCATTTTACCTGATCTTTTTCAGCCGGGGCGAATCCTTTCCCTTTCACGGTTACAATATGAAGCAGTTTGGGACCGGGAATCCGCTTGAGGTCTTCAAGATTGCGAACCAGCCCTTTCACATTATGCCCGTCAACCGGACCATAATATTTGAAGCCGAGCGCCCTGAAAAGTCCGCCGGGGGTCAGGGCCGAAGTGAGGGCCGACTCCATGCGTGAGGCTACTTTTCGCATTTTATCACCGGCCGAACGGAAATGGCCGAGCATGTCGTAAACCTCATCACGTATCTTGTTAAAGGTTTGCGATGTGGTGATGTCGGCCAGATACTCTTTCAATGCCCCTACGTTGGGATCGATCGACATATTATTGTCGTTGAGAATCACCGTAATATTGTTGGGAAGGCTTCCGGCATTATTAAGAGCTTCAAATGCGATTCCGCCCGTCATGGCGCCGTCGCCGATAACGGAAATCACATTCCGGTTTTCACCCTTCATATCACTTGCTACGGCCATACCCAGGCCGGCCGATATAGAGGTAGAGGAATGACCTACGCCGAACGAGTCATACGGACTTTCGCTCCGCTTTGGAAAGCCGGAAAGACCCTTGTATTTACGATTGGTATGAAAACTATCCCGGCGCCCGGTCAGAATTTTGTGGCCGTAAGCCTGATGCCCCACGTCCCATACAAGCCGGTCTTCCGGGGTATTGAGCACATAATGAAGCGCAACCGTAAGCTCTACAACACCCAGGCTTGCCCCGAAATGTCCGCCGTGCACCGATACCATATCGATAATATAATCCCGCAGCTCGAAGCAAACGTCATTAAGCTGATCGGGGGAAAGTTTTTTCAGATCGGATGGGCTGTTGATCTGATCCAGCAGCGGGCCGGCTTTAATTTCTGTTGTCTTCATAAAGGCTGACTGTCATTTTGTTTAACCTGCTCTACGCGCAATTCTGCTTTTTCAAGAATTTCGCTGCAGTGCCTGGAAAGTTTAATCCCCTCTTCAAACTGCTTCACAGATTCCTGAAGTGAAAGCTCGGAACCTTCCAGATTGCTGACAATCTCTTCGAGTTTTCCAAGTGCTTCTTCGAATGTCAGTTCGCTGCCGGTTGTCTTACTCATATTTTTTTTGTTGATGTATAACAGGCAACTAAAGTAAAGCTTTGTGAAAAAAGAATCACCATCTAATCATCACCGATACAACCAAACCAAAACGTGCATCGTTCGGGAGCTTTTTTTTGAACCATCATTCAGAGC
>PXDL01000107.1 GCA_003566395.1 Balneolia bacterium
ACCCGGAATTTGTTATCTCGCTAAGTTTCTTTGTGAAATTCAAAATTCACCATCCATCATTCAAAATTGGGAGCGAAGCGACCTTCGCCATTTTTTCACAAGGCCGGATTTGGTTCTTCGTATCAAGCTACCTGGAGGATTTCTGACTTTTTTGACGGGCATCTAACCGTAATAGTTCAATTTGAAAGCAAGGAAAAACTCCGGCTCTAAACTACTTCAGGGCACGGAACTTCGTAGTTTGGTCGGTATAATCAATTTAATTCCCGAATAAGAATACGCGATAAAATCTACTATTACTTGATAAGCGTCATTTTTTCTGTGAAGACATTTCCGTTGGCAATCATGCGGTAGATGTAAACCCCGCCGGCCAGTCCTGACGCATCGAAGCTGATGTTATGCCGACCCGCTTGCTGCTGCTCGTTAACAAGCACCGCCACGCGCTGCCCCATGGTGTTAAACACTTCCAAATGTACATCTGCGGCTTCCGGCAGCTCATAGGAAATTTGTGTGGTGGGGTTGAACGGATTCGGATAGTTTTGAGCCAGATTGAAATCACCCGGCAAGTCTTCATCGGGATCACGACTTGTAGCAGTTCCTTCAACCTTTACATTATCGATCCTGTACACGGACCTTGGCCCGTTGTTATCGTTTCCAGCGTAGTCGAATGCAAAATGGATTTCACCACTAATAGCAGGTGCCGGCTTAGTGAAGTTCTCAAAATCACTGAATCCTTCTTCGGGGCCGTCAGGTAGCTCAATCACATTAATATATTCAGCCCAGTTAGCATTTTCAGGATTCTCCCCGTCGTAGTCAGTTGCATACAATACAATCATTGCACTTCCATCAAAATTTCCGACCGAAATGTCGAACGAAAAGGTTTCGTCTCCTTCTCCTTCCAGCTCTATACCGGGGGTTATCAGCCACGTAATATTATTACCACCGGAACCCGCTGAAGTCATTTCCGCAAACGTAGCTTCATCGTTGCTGTTGGAATACCACTCAACCGATCCGAGTATGGTAAAATGTGTCCATTCGGGCAAATCATCCCCAATGATTGTTTCACCGTCTCCGGATGCACTCTCGAAATCCTCTTCAAAAATATACTGGGCGAAAGACTGATTGGAAAGGGCTGTAGCCGAAATCAGTAATAAGGTAACAAAGAAGACAAGTTTGATTTTAATTTTTTGTAACATATTATTTTTTTGGTTGAATTAGTTTTGTGAAGGTTTTGGTCAACAGAATTCTTACATCTCTTTTTAAAAGCATATACAACTTTTTCCCAGTAATAGAATCTGATATAAAAAAGTAGTTTCAATAGGCTTTATTTATTTATAATAAATGCCAACCTAATTATTCAGATATAGTATTCCAAAGACGATATTTTATGCCTATATCAATAATTATCAGGGAATAAATTCTTATTTCCTTTTCAGAAGGCTTTCCAAAACCGTTCTTTTGCCCGTCTTCTGCCTTGTCGCAAAAATAAAATCCTCGAATAGATAGCCTATGCTGCGGTTTCATTTTTGCTCCGGCGTTGAATACGAACAAAATCTCTGGTTTATCAAAGCCTTCTTTCAGTTATTTTTATGGAAAACCCAACTTATGGGTATTTAGGTATTGCATGATGCTCTCAGATAATTTCGCCAACCTTTTTCCATCAAATCAGATATGACGGTTCAGACTATATTATCATTTGCGATGCGAATACTGCGGGACCCTCAATCAAACGTTAACCCTCATTTTCTTCCGTGACGAATAACTTCCCTACAGTAACAGTAATACCAAGCCTCACTTCCCGATACAAAATCGGGAAAAAATAGAATCAAGAAGATCTTCGGTGGTAATTTCACCGGTTATCACACCAAGCTCATGGAGTGCGGCTCTCAGGTCAACGGCCAGAAAATCACCTGTTACTCCCGACTCCAAAGCACGAAGGGCCGCTTCAATATGCACACGCGTTTTTTCCAGGGCATCTCTGTGACGGGTTGATGTCACCAATAACCCGGAGGTATCTATTTCAGCATTATCGATTACTGCTTCTTTCATCATCTGCTTAAGCTTTTCGATGCCGTCGCCGTCCAGGCTGGAAACTTCAATTTCGGGCTTAACATGCACTTCGGGATTACGTCGCATCAGCTCTTTCCGGTCGGATTTCGTGCCCACTACTATCAGAGGTTTTTCAGGCCATTTTTCACGTATCTCCTGCACAACTTTCACATCATCCTTATCCGGATTTCCCAGGTCGCTCAGAAAGAGCACCAGGTCGGCTTCATCTACCGCCTTTTTTGACCGACGCACCCCTTCGGCTTCAATTTCATCCTGCGTGATTCTCAGACCGGCCGTGTCGGTAAGCGTAAAAAGCAGGCCCTCGAAACTCCAGTCGGCGTCGATAACATCACGGGTGGTTCCTGCAATCCCGGAAACAATCGCACGCTCTTTGCCCATCAGCGTATTCAACAGGGTGGATTTACCGGCATTCGGGGCACCGGCGAATACCGTGCGCACGCCGTGCTTCACAATGCGGCCGGTTTCATAGGTTTGAAGCAGCAGGTCGATCTCGCGTATCAGGCTTTCAAAAAGCACAACCAGGTCATCTTTTTTAGCGAATTCCACATCCTCCTCAATAAAGTCGAGCTCCAGCTCAATCATGGCCGTGGCATCGATAATCTGCCGGCGAAAGGTTTTTATATACTCGCCCAGCTTGCCCTCAAGCTGCCGGCGCGAACTTTCCGCCGCTTTTTTACTCCGGGCATGAATCAAATCAGCTACGGCTTCGGCCTGGGAGAGGTCCATTTTTCCATTCAAAAATGCCCGCTGGGTAAACTCTCCCGGCTCGGCCGCGCGCGCTCCCGCATGCAAAACAGCCTCAAGCACCAACTGGGTGTTGATCACGCCCCCGTGGCAGGATACCTCCACGGTTTCTTCTCCCGTATAGGAACGGGGCGCGTGAAAGAGGCTCACAAGAACATCATCTATCGTTTTTTC
>PXDL01000558.1 GCA_003566395.1 Balneolia bacterium
AATTAGCTATGCAGTTACTGTCACAAGGCGCACAATACACAATTTCTGCGGTTATCGCGCTGGCCCGTGAGCCAATGGGTAAAGCCGTATCGGCCGGTGATCTGGCACGTCCGTTAAATTGCCCGGCAGCCTATCTGTCTCAAACGCTGGCCCGTCTTGTCCCTCATAAAATTATCGATACCCGCCGGGGACTTAACGGCGGGGTATATCTTTTAAAAAAGCCCAAAGAGATCAAACTCATAGATATAGTAAATGCTATAGACGGAAATGATTTTTTTGAAAAATGCTTCCTCGGGATTCCTGGTTGCGGACATATTGAACCCTGTCCTTTTCATGAAACCTGGTCGGCTATGCGTACCGATATTCAGCAATGGCTTGAACAAACAACTATTGAAGACGCCAGCGAAGGCATGACCGAAGAGTGGTTCGACCTGCGCCTGAAATTCGACCGGAAACGGTGAGGGGGGGCGCTTCGCTCCGATTTTGAATGGTGAATTGTGAATTGGTGTCGATCCCTGAATTAGTTTGACCGTTGGAATTGGTTTTTTGTATAAACTAATCGGCAAATAAGCATATAGCCGTAAAATTCTTTGACTCCGCGGAGATTTACTTTGTAAATCTCCGGATCATCAAAAGCATCAACCTGCCGGGAAAAGCGCTAAGAGATTATTAAACACCTTCGTGGAGTTCCCGACACTTGCTATTACTTCAAACGGGCATAAAGAAAAAACGGAACTCAACTACGAAGTTCAATGTAGCTTATCCGGAGGATAGATATTAGCGCTTCTCAACGAGAGTTGAGAACTATGCTTTATCGATAAAATAAAATGTCGACTTAAAGCCGGCTGTTTGGATTCGGATTTAGCCCGCTCCTCCGTCCCCTCTCCTGCATCGTCATCATTTAATGTAACCTGTAACTTAACTCAGGGGAGGGGTTTAGCACGAGGTTAGCCTGCAACAAAGTCAACACGTGAAAGTAAACTATCAAATCATTCGAACTGCGAAAGTTGAGATCAGAAAATATAATTCAAAATTAAGAGCGCATTTTTTGCAAAAAATGTAGCCATAAAATCAAATTTTACGCTACATTAGCCATCAACATTTGCAGCTCTTCTTATTTCATCAACTTTGAAGACAATCCCCTTTTTTCAAATCCCTGAAATGGCCTTCTTCAAGCGGCAATCGTTTCAACTGAAAAATCATCACTTACACTCTTGGTTTTTCGAACTGCACTCAACTTTTTAATATCAAAATCAGATGGCATCATATCCGGATTCCAACACATTTATGGCTGAGCTCGACCCTCAGGATGTACTTGTCATGCAGATTATTACAGGAGGCCTGGTTTTAGGGGTCGTATTTATGATGTTTGTGGTGTTTGTGCTCTACGCAACCAATCCGGGAGCGATAGAGCCGCCGGCCGCCGGTGCTCCCGAACTTGACCCGATGTACAACATTCTGACCGCTCTGTCGGTAGTGGCCGGATTCGCAGCATCGGTGCTGGGACAGTGGCTCTATACCCGTAAAATGTCCGACCATGAGGCTACGCCGGGATTTATTGAACGAATGCGCACAGCTATCATCATGCGGATAGCCCCGGTTGAAGGCGCCGCTTTTTTGGGATTGGTAACCCTTCTGATCGTTACAAGCGATCCCTTTGCCGGAGAGTTGCTTTCATCTTATCCGCTGTTATGGCTGAATTTGCTTCCGGTGTGTATCATGTTTCTGGTGGCCGCACGGGAGTTTCCCACAAGAGAACGCATCAAAGCAAAATACGAGGCGAGCATCTTCGCAGCGGGTCACTAAAGCGGGAAAAAGTTTACCTGATTAAGCATACCAAGACGATCCTCACCCCCATTTCAGACAACATCCTGTATGAATATTCATCTTTTGTATCGGTTTTTATGGAATTTAAAATACAATCCGTATATTTGAATTATATTACTTTCCGGTTGCCCGGCTTGGTTTTAGTCTGAACACAGGGTCGGATACCTGCTCAACGAAGTAGATTTTCTGTATTATGAGTTCTTTTTCAATGCGTTCAAAAATTGGTTTGTTTTTGGGGCCGGCTCTGTTTTTGTTTGTGCTTCTGCTGCCCACGCCCGAGGGACTATCTCCTGAAGCGCACCGCGTCGGGGCCATAGCGATACTCATGGCGGTGTGGTGGGTGTCCGAGGCGTTGCCTATAGCAGCCACCGCACTCATTCCCATAAGCTTGTTTCCTTTGCTCGGAGTGATGCCCACCGGGTCGGTGACCGCGCAATATGCCAATCAGATTATCTATCTGTTCATCGGGGGATTTTTTATCGCGGTAACGATGGAGCGCTGGAATCTGCACCGTCGTATCGCGCTTTCGGTTATACTGCTGGTGGGTACGGCTCCGGCCCGAATCATTCTGGGCTTTATGATAGCATCGGCCATATTGTCGATGTTTGTAAGTAATACCGCCACCGCCATGATGATGGTGCCGATAGGGCTTGCCGTGATTAAGCAGGCGTCGGATATCATCAAAAAAAACAAGGTGGAAGGAATTGATACCAGGCCCGAGCATTTTCATTTTGCCGTAGCGCTGATGCTCGGTATTGCCTATGCCTGCTCTATTGGCGGAGTGGGCACCATCATCGGAACCCCGCCTAATACTGTTTTTGCCGGTGTCTCCGAAACGCTTTTCGACCGGCCCATAAGCTTTGCTTTGTGGATGGCCTACGGGGTGCCGCTTGCGGCCATTATGCTGGTTATTACCTGGGGATATCTGGTTTACTTTGCGTTTCCGCTTAAGGTGAAAGAACTGCCCGGCGGACAGGAATTTATAGAGTCGGAGCTGCGGCAGCTTGGCCGGACCACCAAAGAGGAAAAATTCGTGCTCGGCGTGTTTGCCGTTGTGGCCTCTGCCTGGATTGCGCGGGGCTTTCTGGATTTCGGCTATTTCAATGATGCCGCTATCGCCATTACCGGCGCAATGGTTCTTTTTCTGATTCCT
>PXDL01000175.1 GCA_003566395.1 Balneolia bacterium
AAAAGCATGGAAGTCACCGGAGCAGACGGATCAATGAACGAGGGCTATACCTATGCACTATCATGGAGCATGCGTTCCTTTATTTTAGCTAATCATTTCATGCGAGGAATCGGTGATGATAGACTCGACTTGGGAGGTTTTTTCCAGAACTTGCCCGATTGGATCGCTCTTTACTTCCAACCCGGTGAAAACCTTGTCAATGCCTTTTACATCATGAAGAACATGAAGAAACTCGTGCGAAAGGAGAAGATTCTAGCTTTTCCACGAAATGAATCTGTGGTACCAAATAGGAAACGTGGTATTATACAAAACGAGTTGGAATCGATGGCCAAAGAACAATGAAAGACTTTGTCAGGGCTACCAATGACCAACAAAATGACGAAACAACACTGCATGTTGTCAAAAGGAAGATAGATCCCAGTTCCCATGAGACTGAAGACGTAAAGAGCTTAGATTTAGAGATTGCATCATTGTATTATAATTTACATTGAAAAGGAATTTTATTAAGCTTTTAGGACAGCACAATATTCCCAAGCAAATCAAGTGCATACGAAGCATTGGGTTCACTTTCATCAAGATAATCCAGCAGTTCGTTAAATTTCGGGCGAACAACACAGGCTTTATCAAGGAAGTGAGTCGGATTCGTATATCGAGGTTCAAGCATCTCGCGAACCATTTTTAAGTCGTGCTTCGGCTCCCAATGTTCGGGGTGGTTCTTTTTGTCTTCAATCGGCCAATGGACACTATCCAACTCAACTCTTTCGGGCCAGTCATTGTCTATCTGCCGCGACTTTTCCAAATCAATCAAGATCCAGTTTCCATCACTCAAACGTGCAACATTGGGCCATCGCAAATCACGGTGAACGAAACGGTGAGAGTGCATCAACTTCAGCGCATGTAAAACAGCATAGATTGCATCTTTCACCTCTTTCAAGGAGTTTGGAGCGCGCTGATAACCAAGTGGCCAGGTGGAAATTACAACACGGTCGCCAACAGGATCGGGTCTCGATTTCTCAATCTGAAACAAATCTTGGCCCACGGCCTTTTTCGCTTCTTCCTCTTCTTCCCCTTGCTTCTTCTTTTCCTCCTCCTTTTCTTTCTTTGTTTTTCGTCGGAATATTTCACGAGTGTGACGAACAATATGCTTGACTTCTTCGCGATGATCGATATTGTCAGAACTCCATTTGGAATCAATCAGGGCGTAGAGTTCCTGAAGTTCCCCCAAACTAATCTGAAAAGATTTTTCGAACTTTTTGAAGTAGCCTCGCTCAACGTTTGGATCATACAAAGTCTCACTTGGTCGTCCTCTGAGGCGGATTTCAACAGGTTCCTCGGGCAAAAGATGCCTCATTTGTAAAAGCAAAAAGTGAGTATTCACTGCATACCTTGCGATGGTGAAGCGATCTTTCATGTTAAGGACATTGAAGCACTTTCCAATGGTTTCAACCACGACCGAGTGATACGCCTGATTCGCATACGCCTTCCCGGGTTTACGATCAAATTCCATTAAAAGTCTACCATTCTTATCGCAAATGATATCGTCATAAGTTCGTGGGCGAATTTTCACCCATTGGAGGTTGGTTCCGGCAGCAGCAACACCTAGTATGAATGGCAAATCACCATACTTTGCCGCACAGAAAGAGTATCGTTCCGGATCCTCAAAGTCCTCAATCGCTTTTGGGAATTCGATACTATTACTTTTCTCTTCCAACAAAAATACCTCTCTTGCAAACTTCTTCTCACCTTCACCTTTTACCAAGTTTACTTGGGCATCTGGTCTTGCACTCGCCGATGACATTCCGGAACCGCTTACACCTTTCCCAACGGCGGTTTTATGAGTAAGGTTACGAGAAAAATCCCCCACAGGATACCAAAGACCAATCTGCCACATGATATTCCTCACCAAAGTGTCGTACACCAACTGCACATCATTCTCGCTCGTTTCTCCTCCCTCCAACCTCTTGTTAAACTGCAGTTTGAATACAAGTGACATCGCTTCAAGAACAGCAGGCTCATGCTCATCTGCAAAATCGGCGAACTTGTTCTTGGATTGTTCCTCTCCATATCCAAGCATACGAAGAAGTTCCTCCGCCTTCTCCCCTTTACTAAACTCGCGAAACATCTTTTCGGCCTCGTCCCGATTCCCGTCTCTTTCGGCCCCTTGCATAAGTTCCTGATGGGTGGGGATCTTGAAAGGTAGGTTTTGTTCAAGAAGTGCTTCGAGCTCGTTGTTTTTTATCATAGTATTGGATTGGTCGTTTTCGAATACACCTTTGTATGATGTTACAAACTGTTTTTCCCATCCTGACTTGGTTTGATTCCAAAAAGCTTCCCTGTATTTGTCTTCTTTACTGGTGCTGATGTCTAGCCTTTCTAGGTCTTTTCCGAGGCTCTCCATCTCATCATCTTTGTTGTCGACTCCCTGACTGTTGTTTGGCTGTTTCGGCCCTGATTTCTTCTCTTCTTCTTCTTCTTCTTCTTCTTCCCCTTCAATTGTGGTTTTATCCAAGGCACTAGAAAATAATGGTTGTATTGTGCTCAGTGTTCAATCTCTTCTTTCTTCTTTCCTTTTTTCGAAAAAATATTTTTGGGTAATTTGGAGAGATGGGAAAACATGGGCAAGTCACCCTTTTTAAAAAGTTCTGTATGCGTTTATGGGACGAACCGGAGCTTGGTTACAGCCGCAAAAGCGGGATGATTTATCCGTGCCCTTTGTTAAAGCAATGGTATATTAGAACTATTTCACACTTTTCCCTCTCTTTCTATCTCAAAATATTATTTTTATTCTCCCTCAGTATCTCTGTCTCTTTGTCTCTCGGATAAAGAGTATGGCTCTGTGTTTTTTTGACGTTGAAATTGCTATTCCTCCTCCCTCAACGAATTAGTCAAACAGGGAAGCATTTTCTTGTACAGTTTCTCCTTACGAAAAAAACCAAGGTCATTAATTGGCGAGAAATCTCAAACTAGATGCGCACTGTC
>PXDL01000039.1 GCA_003566395.1 Balneolia bacterium
AACCGTAATAGTTAAATTTGAAAGCAAGGAAAAAACTCCGGATCTAAACTACTTCAGGGCACGGAACTTCGTAGTTTGGCCGGAACAATCCGTTCAATCCGCGTAATCCGCGGGAAAAAAACATGCTGCCAACGGATACAGTAAGAATCAGTTTCCCCGGACAACAGTGATTCTGAATTCTGAATTTTTGCATTCTGAATTACCCTATCCGCGCCGTTCATCATCCCGCCCCGGCCGTTCATCAGCAAAACTATCCGTAAATCGCGTTTCCGTATATATAGCCTCGTTCAGCCCGTACATTTGGAGTGGTATTCATGAAGATTCATCTTAACCCAAACCAATTGTCCAATGGTATCACGATCAATTTCAACACTTTTATTTTCGCTGTTATGCTTGGTGGCAGTGCAGGCTGGATTCGCTACGGAAACAGAAAAAGGAACAGAAACAGAAACAGACCGGCAGCCGGGGGCTATTTCAGGTTCTGTGGAAGACCGCCGCACCGGTGAGCCGCTAATCGGTGTTCATGTTATGATAGGAGATGCCGAAAGCGGGACGGGCACAACTACCGGCAACGACGGCAGCTTTCGTATCGAAGATATTCAGCCCGGCGTATATGAGCTCACGTTTTCCTATATCGGCTATGAATCATTCATCCGCAACGATGTGGTTGTGCGTCCGGGCCGGACAAGCACGCTCTCCATTAGGCTTTCCGAAACGGGTATTTCCGGAGACGAGGTAGTTGTGCGTGCAGGTTATTTCGAGCGCAGAAACGAACAGCCGGTTAGTACGGCCTCCTTTAATCCGGAGGAAATTCGCCGGGCGCCCGGAGGCGGACAGGAAGTGCTTCGTATTGTAAACATGCTGCCTTCGGTCGCCACGGTGGGCGATACGCGCCAGGATATTCTGGTCCGCGGCGGCAGCACCCTCGAAAACGCCTATTATGTTGATAACATCCCGATGCCCGGCATTCAGCATTTTCGTCAGCAGAGCGGACGCACCAGCGGACCGATAGGTATCATCAACACAGATCTTGTGGCTGACCTGGAGTTTAACAGCGGCGGGTTCGGCGCTTCGTATGGGGATGCCATGAGTTCGGTTACCAACATCACCTACCGGGAGGGTAATCGAAACGGATTTCAGGGTGATGTGAACCTGAACATGGCCGGTTTCGGCGGCACGCTGGAGCAGGGTTTTGCCGGCGAACAGGGCAGCGTGATGATCTCGGCCCGGCGCAGCTACCTCGATCTGATCGCCGATGCCATTAACGCAGGAGGCGCACCGCGTTACACCGATGCACAAATGAAAGCCGTGTATGATTTGAACTCCTCAAACCGGTTGTCCTTGATCAATATCTACGGCGGCAGCAACTTCAGCTCCGATGCCCAAGATGCCCTCGATGAAGGATTCGATACCTACTTCGATACCGAAAACAGGCAAAATACGCTTGGGGCTAATTTGCGCACGGTCTGGAGTGGCGGCTTTTTCACCAATACCTCCCTGTCCTGGTCGGTCAGTTCCGAAACTTCGTCCGGGTTCGATCTGTTCGATCGGGGAAGCGGTATTGAGGAGGAAGAAAGTTTTAGTATGGAAGCGGTGGACCATCAGCTTGCCCTGCGCTCGGTCAGTTATAATCAGCTGGCCGGACGAGCCGGACTGGAATTCGGGACCGATCTGCGGTACGAAACCGGGACCTACGACTATTTTATCGCAGCCGGCACAGACCGCGCAGGAAATCCGAGGCCCGACTTTCACCGGGATCTGTCCCTATCCGGTTCACGGGCGGCGCTTTTTGCCACCCTTCGTCTTACGCCTACCGGCCGCCTAAGCCTGAATCCCGGTCTCCGCGCTGAATACACCGAATATAACGGTCAGGTGG
This sequence comes from Balneolia bacterium, assembly GCA_003566395.1. Classification (GTDB taxonomy): domain Bacteria; phylum Bacteroidota; class Rhodothermia; order Balneolales; family Cyclonatronaceae; genus Cyclonatronum. The sequence goes on from PXDL01000039.1 coordinate 1,877, forward strand.
ATTGGTCGCCGCGTGTCTCTGCCCGGTACGAACTGACCTCACGGCTGAGCGCCAACGCGGCCTGGGGGCTGTTTCATCAGAACAATTCACGCTTCCTGTTATCTCAGAGCGATACCAACCGGAAGCTCGACAACCCCAGGGCGATGCACTTCGTGGGCGGGCTTGAGTATTTGCTGAGCCCGGAAACGCTGCTCTCTCTGGAAGTCTATCAGAAAAATTACTCACGGATGCCGGAGCTGCCGGACGGAAGCAACGGCGACCCTTCCTGGGTGTTTGATAACGCCGGAGCCTACTATCCGGACCTCGTTTCGACCGGTGAGGGCCGTGCGCGCGGAGCCGAGCTTTTGCTGCAAAAGAAAATGGCGGACGGCTTTTACGGAACGGTTTCGGCCTCCTTTTTCCGGACCCGCTACCGAGATTTTGAGGATAACTGGCGCGACCGCGACTACGATATCCGCTATCTGTTTTCAGTGAACGGAGGCTACCGTCCGAACGACCGATGGGAATTCAGCGCACGCTGGAGCTGGCAGGGAGGAAGTCCGCGCACGCCCTTCGACCGTGACGCATCCATTCAGGCGGAATCGGGGGTATTCGACCTGAACCGCTTCAACCGGGAGCGCACCGCCTCCTTCCATGCGCTGTATGTGCGTTTCGACCGCCGGTTCTTCTTCAAGCAGACGAATTTGGTTACCTTTGTTGAAGTCTGGAATGCCTACAACCGCGCCAATGTGGACAGCTACGAATGGAGCGCGGTCCACCAGGAAGTCCGTACGATCAACCAGTTCAGCGTTCTGCCGGTTGGAGGTATCAGTTTTGAGTTTTGAGCCGTAAGTCGGTGTCTCGTCACCAGGACATACGTCCGCAATAATTTTACATTATAATTTTTTGAATCCCCACCTATGAATATCAGGCAACAGCTTCGGGAAATAGGTATTAAATACCTGCAAATTATTCCGCTGGTGACTTTCATCAGTGCGGGGATGATGTTCTTGGTGTTTTCGAATCTGGTGCCGGAATCCGATCCCGATTTTCTGATCACCCTGGCCGCGGCATCCATCTATACTACGGTCTTTACAGTTGTACTTGTCCCGGCGTTCCGGG
>PXDL01000180.1 GCA_003566395.1 Balneolia bacterium
CAGTTCGGGTAGTTACATCACTCCGCAGTCCTATATCGCAGAAATCCACAAGGTTAATCCCCTGAAAATAGATTTCTCGATTCCTGAGCGATATGCAGGTCTGGTGCAGCGGGGGCAGCAGTTCGAGTTCAGCAGGCAGGGTTCCAGGGAAACGTATTTGGGAGAGGTGTACGCTCTTCAGCCCCGCATTCAGCAAGATACGCGGACGCTCCGTTTGCGCGGTCAGGCACCGAACGAAAATCAGGCTATTTTGCCAGGTGCATTTGTGGAAATCCGGATATCGCTGAGTACAATAGCCGATGCCATGCTTGTGCCCTCCGAATCCATTATTCCTGAAATGGGCGGACAAAGTGTATTTGTTTTCAGCAATGGTAAAGCCGAGCGGAGGAGGGTTGAAATCGGTATGCGTACCGACAGACGGGTTCATGTAACCGACGGCCTCGCTCCGGGCGATACTCTGCTGACCACCGGAATGCTTCAGCTGCGCCCCGGAATGGACGTACGCATTGCTGAATTTTCAACCGTTCAATAAAACCCGGAACCGCTCATGAGTATTTCATCCCTAAGTGTCAGGCGCCCGGTTCTTGCTACGGTAATGGCCATTATAATTGTTTTGTTCGGGGTAATCGGTTACAACTATCTCGGCGTGCGTGAATACCCCTCTGTGGATCCGCCCATTGTGTCGGTTACCACCAATTATACCGGGGCCAACGCCGATATTATTGAATCCCAGATAACCGAGCCCCTGGAAGAGTCGATTAACGGAATTGCCGGAATCCGGACCATGACGTCTGTTTCCAGAGAGGGACGCTCCACGATTACCGTAGAGTTTGATCTGAGCATCGATATGGAGGCGGCGGCCAATGATGTGCGGGACAGGGTGTCAAGATCGCTCCGGCGGCTCCCGGCCGATGTCGATAATCCGATAGTTTCCAAAGCAGACGCCGACAATAATCCCATCGTATTTCTGAACGTGCGCTCCGACCTCCGGGATATGATGGAACTTACCGAGTTTGCCATCACCGAATTTAAAGAGCGGTTTGAAACCATCCCGGGCGTAAGTGAAGTCAATATTTGGGGCAGTAAACGCTATTCTATGCGGCTGTGGATGGAGCCGTCCCGGCTGGCAGCTTACGGCCTGACCCCGATTGATGTACGCAACGCCCTCGAACAGCAGAACGTGGAACTGCCGTCGGGCCGAATTGAAGGAATGGCTACCGAGCTGAACGTGCGAACCCTCAGCCGGCTGACGACTCCTGAAGAGTTCAACAATATGATCATAAAGCGTGAAGGGGATCATATTGTGCGGTTTCGGGATGTGGGCCTTGCCATGCTCGGCCCCGAAAACGAACGCACCATTCTGAAACGGGACGGAATCCCCATGGTGGGTGTGGTTCTGAGGCCGCAGCCCGGCGCCAACAATATTGCCATCGCCGATGAATTCTATAACCGGCTTGAGGTCATCAAGCGTGATTTGCCGTCGGATGTAAGCGTGGCCATCGGGTTTGATATCACCGAATATATCCGTGATTCCATTGCTGAAGTCCGGCAAACGGTTTTTATCGCTTTCATACTGGTGGTGTTGATCATCTTCCTGTTTTTACGGGATTGGCGAACCACCATGATTCCCATCATCGTGATTCCGATTGCTCTCATCGGCTCGTTTTTCATCATGTTTGTGCTGGGTTTTTCCATCAATGTGCTCACCATGCTGGGTATTGTGCTGGCCATCGGTCTGGTTGTGGATGACGCCATTGTGGTGATGGAAAACGTCTATGCCAAAATCGAGATGGGGATGAATCCGATTGAGGCGGCTCTGAAGGGATCCAAAGAAATTTTCTTTGCGATTGTTTCCACCACAACAGCTCTGGTGGCCGTGTTTCTGCCGGTGATTTTTCTGGAAGGCCTTACCGGCCGTCTTTTCCGCGAGTTCGGGCTGGTACTTGCCGGAGCGGTTGTGATTTCTTCCTTTGTGGCGCTTTCACTATCGCCCATGCTCTGCTCCAAGATTCTGAAGAAACGGGAAAAGCAGTCGTTGTTTCACCGGGCGACCGAGCCTTTCTTTGAAGGGCTGAACCGGGGATATCGAAATACTTTGTCTGCATTTTTGAAGGTGCGCTGGACCGCTTTTCTCGTAATACTGGCTACCATCGGCATGATTGCCTGGTTCGGAATCAGTCTTCCACAAGAGCTTTCGCCTCTCGAAGACCGAAGCCGGGTACGTATCATGACAGCCGGACCGGAGGGCACCACTTTTGAATTTATGGATCAGTACGTGGATGAAGTTACGAGCGCGCTTCAGGAACGCTACGATGAAATCGATGCCATTATAACGGTTACGTCCCCCGGATTCGGGGCCGCCAGTTCGGTGAATTCGGCTTTCTTCAATATCATAATGAAGGACCCTTCCGAGCGCGACAGAACCCAGTTTCAGTTTGCCGACGAAGTGACCGCCATGTTGAATGAATTTGCCGGGGCGCGAAGTTTTGTAACTCAGGAGCAGTCCATACGCGCACAAAGGGGCGGTTTGCCGGTTCAGTATGTAATTCAGGCGCCGAACTTCGAGAAGCTGAGGGAGTATTTGCCGCAGTTTATGGAAGAAGCCGGCAACAACCCGGCATTCTCGGTGGTTGATGTGGATCTCAAATTCAACAAACCCGAACTCAATATTGAAATCAACCGGGAGCGTGCCCGCAACCTCGGGGTTTCCATCCGTGATATCGCCCAGACCATGCAACTCGCGTTCAGCGGGCAGCGATTTGATTATTTCATCATGGACGGCAAGCAGTATGAAGTGATCGGTCAGATGTCGCGTGAGTATCGCAACGAACCGATCGACCTGGCTTCGCTCTATGTTCGCTCCGAAACCGGCAGTCTGATTCAGCTCGACAATCTGATTCAGATACGAGAAGACAACAATCCGCCTCAGCTCTACCGGTTTAACCGTTTTGTATCGGCAACCGTCTCGGCCGG
>PXDL01000427.1 GCA_003566395.1 Balneolia bacterium
AACGTAACGGGGTTTAGCCATTTTTTCCAGCCGGCGGTTTTTGGAACCCTTTTGTCCGCACAAAAGGTTAAAGATGCTTATTTAGACATCGGAATTACAAGACTACATCAAACCAATGGGGTTTGATATAGGTTTACTAAAAAGATACCGGCAAAAAAAGCCTATTCGCCACTTTCGATGGATTCGCTGGTTTTAACCGGACACCAATGATTCTCAATTCTCAATTAATCACTTTTTCTTGTTAGGGATTGGAAGTCACCTCCGGAAGGCTGCTGATATACTTTGAGTCCGAACTCCGGCATTACGGCCAGCAGGTGATCAAACATATCGGCTTGAATCTGTTCATATTCTGCCCATACGATAGTGTTGGTAAAGACGTAAACCTGAAGCGGAAGGCCGCGGTCGGTGGGCTCGAGCTGCCTGACGAGCATCAGCAGATCTTTTTTGGCATTGGGATGTTTTTTCAGGTATTCAACTATATAGGCCCGGAACGTTCCCACATTGGTAAGCCAGCGCGAATTGGTTAGTATGGAAGGATTTTCTTTAAGATATTTATCGTTGTAGGCCGATATATCCTTCATTTTATCGGTGATGTATTCTTTGAGCAGGTGCGTTTGCTTCAGTTTCTGAATCTCCTTATAGGTCAGAAAACGGATAGTACCGATATCGATATTTATGGAGCGCATCACCCTGCGCCCTCCGGTCTCTTTCATGCCACGCCAGTTCCGGAAACTGTGCTCCAGAAATTTGTGTGTGGGAATAACCGAAAAGGTTTTGTCGAAATTCTGCACGCGCACATTATTCAGCGAGATATCGATTACATCGCCGTCTGCGCCAAATTGCGGCATTTCTATCCAGTCACCGATACGAATCAAATCATTATTTGTAAGCTGCACACTGGCCACAAGTGACAAAAGGGTGTCGCGAAATATCAACAGCAGAATAGCTGTTATGGCCCCAATTCCGCTGAGGAAATACCAGGGTGATTGATCCGACAAACTGGCGATTATAAAGATAATCGAGAGCATGTAGATCACCAGCTTACCGAGCTGTATGTAGGACTTAATCGGCCGCAGGGATGCTTTGGGTAGCATCAGGTATATCGTATGTGCCGAGGATAACAAAGAATCCAGCACGCGGGCGGTAACCAGAATCATCAGCGCCGCCGTAAAACGGGTGATAAACTGGGCAAAATCTTCGTTCAGCTCCGGAACGAACTCTATGCCGATATAGAGAAACATCAGCGGAATCAGAAACAGGGCGCGCTGCGGGAGTTTATGGCGCAACACCGCGGCATACCATTCGGATGTGGTACGGTCATCCAGTTGCTTGAGCAGCCGTATTATCCAAACACGTATTATTACATGGATAATGGTGGAAATGCTCAGCAGAATAAAAATTCCCACAAGAGCTTCAGGCTCAACCGTAGCTACCCAGGAGGAGAGTTGCTCCTGCAGCCGCTCTGCAAATCGTTCTACCATAAAAAGTGTATCGTCCGGATGTGTTAAATTTGGGCTAAGTTAACGGGATAAGCTCCTTCAAACAACACATTTATAGATGAGGTTAAAGCGCAGCTTTTGTATTATGAAACAGGCTTTGCAATGCCTCTATGAATGCATGGATTTCGAAAGCTCGCGCACCGATGATTAAACTTAGATTCCGAGCCTGATTCAAATGCCTTACCGTTTTTCTCAAGCGTCCGACTATAATTTATATGTTGCTTAAAAAAATTCGCACGGCTGTATTAACCGTTTTCATCATTTACGGCCTTTTGGTTGCCACGCACCAGGGTGAATTCTGGCCGTTCAGCACCTACCAGATGTTCTCACAAGGCGGCCTGCCGTGGAGCAAACCTGTGCTCGTGAAACTCGACGAGGATTCGTGCAGCTCGGCCCGCTTTACCGATCTTTCCGACCTTGACGGCCAAAGTGTTCCACTAAACCGGTACGGCATCGACCACCGCGATTTTTCAAACTTCACGCGTCATCTCAACACCCCGAGTCAGGCTGAGTCCGAAGCACTCCGGCACCTTCTTCAGCCCGTACTTTCGGACTCCCCCGACGGGCTCTGTGTCATCAGAATCGATGCGAAATCCGCCGAAGACGGCGTTGAGCTTCACTTCACCCCTGTCTTGTTTCTGAATTCCGAACGCGCTATTGAAATGAGAAAGGAGATCCCGTCATGATCACCCTGTTCAAACATTCATTTCGGTTTACCGATCATCCCACACCCGGCATGAAGCTGCATTACAAGCTCTTCGAGCTGTTCGTATATGCGTGCCTTGTCTGGTTCGTGATGCACTGGGCGGCCGGTATGGCAACCCTTACCTCCCAGCATTCGGCCGGCGGTCTGGCACACTATTTTCCTGTCGAGTGGATGTACGGCACCATTTTCCCGTGGATTAACGCCACGATCATCACCCTGCTGCTGCTTTTCGGTTTTTTCAGGGTGATGCCCAGACTCCTGCTCACTTCCGCTTTCATCCTCATCCATTTCCAGTATGTGGCACGGTACACCATGGGTAAGCTTCCCCATGAATCCGTATTTCTCGGTATGGCGCTGCTGGCATTTGTACTTGCGGTATGGGTAATTCCAAAACCATCCGAGCGCATTCGGTTTGTATTCGTTTTCCTTTTGTTTTTCATGGGTCTGGGCTATGTGATGTCAGGCTTCGTGAAGATTATCGGCACCTTTCTCGTAAATCCCGAGAGCTTCTGGAGCGACGGACGACATCTCTGGCTCTGGATTGCTTCCCGTCAGGTTTCCATTCTAACGGCCGAAGGTACCTATGCCCTCAACTTTATGCAGAAGATGGCGCAGATTAACTGGTATTTGGCCACCGCAATGCTAACCTACGGCCTTGTAGCCGAACTTCTTGGTTTTCTTCTCTGGTTCGACCGAACCCGATGGATAGGCGCGGTGCTGCTGATCGGCCTGCACACCGGCATCGGCATGGTGATGGGCCTCTTCTTCCCTTTCTTCATCGCTCAACTCATCATGACCGGATTCAGGTGGGACCGGCTTCTTGATGGAGCTCCTCACTTCAGGCTTAAAGACAACTACCTCTGAAAGGGTGACTTAGATCTTTTACAGGAGAAGCATTCGGGCCTTGAACAGATGGATATTGGTCGCTTCGCTCCTAATGGTGAATTTTGAATGGTGAATGATTGTGAGTTTCAAATTCATACAATACAACTACTTATACGGTTTAACTATTTCGACTACGCGCTGCCCGGAAATTTCAATTCATTTGAAAATAACTTCGGCGCACGCGGAGAAATCTCCAGTGGTGATGGAACGCAGATTGTGCTGATTCTACCTGATTCCCGCAGATTTTTTTGAATGCCTCTTCATGAGTAGCCGCAATTAACTGTTAGCACCCCAAAATCTGAAACTGATTAGTGAAGGTTAATTTAGACCATAGTTTATCCCTGCGGTATTATCCTGCTTGCTTCCCCTTTTCGGTAGTAACCCCCCGAATGGTATGACAAAGTTATCGTTAGGGCGCGCCTGAGGACGGGATTCATTCCTCAGTTTCATCCCTTAATATCTGCATCAATCTTTTACAGCAAACGCTTTCGGTAGGGTGCGATGTAAAGCGTGTAGAGCCAGGCAAGGGGCGTAACGAGAAGAACGGAAAGCATCATGCCGGCATGGGTAATAATGGCATAGGCCACTCCGGTAACGGCAGGTACGGCGTAGAGAACAAGAAGGCTCTGCTTCACAAACCAGTGATAGGTACCAAGCCCTCCCGGTGAAGGCAACGTTACGCCGATGGTAGAAATCACCATCACCGCTGCGGCTTCCGGAAGACCAAGCCCGAAGGTTTCGGCCATATCAAAAGCGTAAAACGGGATGTAGGTCAGCATCACATAACAAAACCACATGCCGGCGGTGTAAATAAGAAACTGCGGCCATTTTCTGATTTTACGAACCGAAGTAATCCCGTCGGTAAAACTGTACACGATGCGCTTCACCCCGACACTCTCCTCTCCGCTTTCGAGATCGCGGCGGCGCTTGTTAAGGATATAAATTACGGCTCTCCACAACAGAACGGCCGAGATAATGCCGATCACAATAAGCAAAACAAGAACTATAGGCGACCGGAGTTCATCAAGAATCAGATAAATCTGAGGCCCGAACAAGGCGTCCATGGTCTGACGGTCGGAGATCACGAAAAAAATAACGAGCACCAAAAGCAGAAGCATCGCCAATAAATCGATGATTCGCTCCAGTACCACCGTACCCAGTACAGCCGACCCGCTCATTCCTTCACGCCGGGCTACGTAAAGCGTCCGGCTTATTTCTCCGGCACGAGGGATGGCGTAGTTAACGGCGTACCCGAACATCACGCCGGTAAAAAGAGTGCTCGACCGCAGGCCCGGATGCTCGGATTCCATCAACAGTTTCCAGCGCTCACTGCGGAACAGAAAACTCAGAAGACAAAACGCGAGGTAGGGAAAAATCCATCCATAACTCATCAGCTGCACATACTGCCACAATTCCGACAGATCAATATTGCGTAACGAAAGCCACAGAAAAAAACCGCCGACCAGTAAACTTAAGACAATGTTGATGAGGTGTTTTCTCATGCAGCTCCGGCAATCACTCTCTCAGGTCAATCACTTCGGCCTCTTCCGGCCAGTCGATTGCGAAGACGTCCTCTGTTTTTTCCAACAGTTCGCCGTCGGAAAAATCAATATAAAAGCTGTTATCGGTTTGGTCTTCGGCAAACATGCGTACCAACAGCAAATTATCCGGATTGATATCAAGCTCGGCTTTTGTAATGATCTCAAACGGGTCGATAGCTTCAAGGGTGATGCGCGTGAGGCCGTTGTCAAGCGTTTGGGTGCGTACTATATCGAATCTGTCGGTATATGATCCCAGCAGTCGTGACGGCGCAAAATCATCCTCTTCCGGATAGTAATTACTAATAATGACTTTATCCTGTCTCAGATTGAATACGCGGGATGTGTTTCCGTTCACGCTGATATGCTGATCGCGGGTCATCACTTTATACTGCTCAAAACCGACCCAAACGCGTCCTGTCGTTGTGGTTTCATCACCGGTAAATCCGTCCAGAAACCGGTGCTCCATTTCGGCACGGAAAACCATGCCGCCGGTAATCAGTCCGCTGAACTGTTCGAGAACGTTAGCAGGCTCATTCTCAGCCGTAGCCTGCTGATCAACCTGATTGAAAACGAGCGGAACGGGCTGTTCGGCTTCGTTCAAAAACGGAAACGGCGTGAATGCCGTAATGCAAAGTGCGAAGAGCACAAGCAGCAATCCCTTTCTAAAAACATGGTAAGATTCAGGCATCGATTTCCCTTATTAGGTCGGTAAGTTCCTGTTCATCCTGCACAAGCACATCGCGCGCGGTGCTTCCCTGATACGGACCGACAATGCCGGCGGCGTAAAGCTGATCGATGATACGGCCGGCTCTGTTGTAGCCGAGTTTTAATTTCCGCTGCAACAGTGAAACCGATCCCTGCTGATGCAGAACCACTACTTTTGCCGCTTCTTCGAACAAGTCGTCGCGTTCGCTTTTGTCGAGTATATCGGAGGAACTATCGTTCTCATCCTCAATTTTCGGCAGATAAAACGGACTGCCGTAACCGGGCTGAGCACCGATAAACGCATTGAGACGCTCAACTTCTTCGGTGGATACAAACGCGTTTTGCACACGAATCATACCTGAACCTCCGGTGTAGAGCATGTCTCCCTTACCAACGAGCTGATCGGCTCCCATCGTATCAAGTATCGTGCGCGAATCTACTTTCGAAGCCACACGGTAGGCAATACGTGCCGGGAAATTGGCCTTGATGGTACCGGTGATAACGTTAACCGACGGGCGCTGCGTGGCCACAACAAGGTGAATACCCACCGCACGGGCAAGCTGGGCGATGCGGGCGATCGGCTCTTCAATTCCTTTACCGGCGGTGATCATCAGATCGGCCAGCTCATCAATAATAACAACAATATAAGGCAGATGACGATGACCAAGATCTTCCTCAAGTTCTCCCGACCCCATTTTTTTATTATAGGCGCTGATATCACGTACCATGCCCATTTTCAGCAGCTCGTACCGCTCGTCCATCTCCTTACAAACGCTGTTGAGCACTTCCTGAACCTGGGCCGTATCGGTGATGATGGGTTCATCGAGGCCGGGCAGCGTGGCCAGATAATGATTCTGGATATTCCGGTACAAAGCCAATTCAATTTTCTTGGGATCCACCAGTACAAACTTAAGGTTCATCGGGTGAACCTTGTATAACAAACAGGTGATGATCGTATTGATCCCAACCGATTTCCCCGAACCCGTAGCTCCGGCCATAAGCACATGCGGCAGGCGGGTGAGATCGAGCATAAAGACTTCATTTTCAATCGTTTTACCGAAGGCAACCGGCAGGATCATGTCGGAGTCGGCAAACTTTTTGGTGGCGATCACATCTTTAATATAGACCGTTTCCCGCTTGCGGTTGGGCACCTCAATCCCCACGGCCCGTTTACCGGGAATCGGAGCGATAATGCGCAGCCCGTGCGTAGCCATCGCCATTTTGAGGTCGTTGGCGTAGCCTTCAATTTTGCTGATCTTCACATCCGGGGCCGGCTCAAGCTCATAAAGCGTAACCGTAGGCCCGATGATGGCATTGATATTCAGAATGGCGATTCCGTGGAGCTTCAGTTTATCCGTAATAAGTCGTTTATTCTCACGAATTTCCTCCACATCAATTTCATTGCCTTCCGCCGGGGGCTCATCCAGCAAATCATACCCCGGAAACCGGTACTTAATCACCGGACGCCCTTCGGTTTTCTGGGACTCACGCAAATCCCCGTCCCCGGCTTTTTCTTCTTCTTCCCCCTTGTAAATATTTATTTCGATGTCGTCCTCGTCGGGGTCGGCGGCCTTTTCATGCTCAACAATAGCTCTCGGCGGCCTGGAGCTTACTTCCCGGATTTCTTCCCGCCTCACCCGTATCTGCCGTTCCTCTTCCGACTCTCTTGGAAGCGGCTTTACGACATTATCCGATTTACGCACTTCAAAGGGAGCTCCTTCATCATCATCATCCGGTTCAGAAACAGCTTTGCCCGGCTTCGTTTGCTGCTCTTCCGTTTTCCCGGACATGCGCCCGTTGGTTGAGTTCGGTTCCGTTTGCGTTTTCGCGTCGGCAGCAGCAGCCTCGGTACTGCTTTGATCCGATTCCTGTTTTTTATCTTTCTTTTGAAACAGAGACGCAAAACGGCTTTTCAGGCTCCCGAAGGCTGAATTAAACCGCTCAATCGTGGTTTGAATATCTCCGTCCACAAGGAAAAGAAATGCAATCAGGGTGAGTGAAACCAGAATAATGCCCGACCCCCATTCAGCCGTCAGACTCAGCAGCACGAAAGCCGAAAACGCCCCCACCGAACCGCTCCATGCGTGGGAAGGAACTTCATACAGATGGTTCAGCCAGCCGAAAATAGTGGCGAAGAGCAGCATCACCACACTGTAAAAAAGCGCGTGGCGATGCAGGAGTGAAAGATCAAAATGGCGAAATACAAACCACCCATATACGAGCAAAATGGCAGGTATGAGCAGCGTCACATAGCCGAACAGCATATAGACCATATAATAGGACATCACCGCACCAACCGGTCCAAGTCCGTTCTGAATGCGCGACGCCACCTGACTGCCCGGCGAAGCCAGCTCATTGAAAGATGCGCTCTGCACAATGGCGTTATCCGCTTCATTATAGGTGAAGACACTCAGGCCGATCAGAAATGCGAGCGAAATCATAACCACACCCAGAATTTCGAGTTTCCGCTCCCTGCTGATAAATGATGAGCCGTCGTTAGCTGAAGCCGATGCCGTTTTTTGTTGTTTTCTCCGTGCCATGAAAAGGTTGACCATTGGTTGTTGAGCACAGTAAACCTACGTGCCGTTCATGGTGCTTAATATAGGAATCAATTCAGCTAAATACAGAACACAGTACCGCCGAAGCACGAATCGCTGACGAGCCGTTTCCCTTCACCTCCGGGTATTGGAAAATAGCGGGATAAGCCGGCAGATTGTCAGCACCCGGGCTGTGTCACTTTTTCTTCACAAACGGAGGCTTGGTAACCGTAAAGGGAGCTGCGTTTCCCCGAATTTCGATAAACACGGAGGTGCCGGGTTCTTTGAACGCAATATCAACATACCCCATGCCGATTCCTTTCACTTCGGTAACCGACTGTGTGCCGCTTGTTACATGCCCGATCTTATTCCCGTTGTCATCCAGAATGGGATAATCCTTTCGTGGAATATCACGACGATTATCTGTCATAAGGCCGACTAAACGACGCTTAATTCCGGTTTCTTTTATTTTCAACAAGGCCTGACTCCCGATAAAATCTCCCTTTTCAAACTTCGTAATCCATCCAAGCCCGGCTTCAAGAGTGTGGGTGTCTTTGGTGATGTCGTTTCCGTAAAGCGGAAAACCCATCTCGAGGCGAAGCGTATCGCGAGCGCCCAGCCCGGCCGGAAGAACTTCAATCCCGTTTTCTTCACCCGATTCAAAAATAGCCTTCCAGACAGCTTCCGGGTCGGCCTTCGTCTTGTCGAAATAAAGCTCAAAGCCCTTCTCACCCGTATAGCCCGTGGCCGATATAATGACGTCCTCAAATCCGGCCAGTTTCCCGATGGTAAAAGTATAAAACTTGACGGCGCTCAAATCCGTGTCGGTGAGCGGCTGCAGCAGTCGGATGCTTTCAGGTCCCTGCACGGCAAGCAGGCAGGTTTCATCGGACCGGTCCTCAATAATTGCTTTGTGCGGATTGTTGGTCAGCATCCAGTCGAGGTCCTTCTCTTTATTGGAAGCATTGACCACCAGCAAATACGTTTCTTCATCCAGCATATAGACCAAAAGATCGTCCACGATTCCGCCGTCTTCATAACACATGGCCGAGTACTGAGCTTTACCCGGAACCAGCCGGCTTGCATCATTAACCGTAATATGCTGCACGGCCTGAAGCGCATGCGGTCCGGTAAAATAGATTTCCCCCATATGCGAGACATCAAAAACCCCGGCCGAATTCCGCACCGCGTGATGCTCTTTTTTGATTCCGCTGTACTGCACGGGCATTTCATAACCACCGAAATCAATCAGTTTGGCGCCAAGCCTGGCATGAATATCATAAAACGGGGTTCTAATCAGATCAGACATATCGAATCGTATTTAAATAATATAAGGTTCATGGCCCGCGGACCGGAATTCGTAAAGGTAAGAAACAGAAGGCAGAAAATACCAACAGGCAGGTTGAAGATTGTGGAATTGTTGGGGTTTAAGATTTGTGATCACGTCCGATGTCGAGATAAACATGTTTTACCTTTTGTGTTATGCCTCTACCCGTTTTATAGTTTAAACTCAAAATAAGTAAGACTTTCGGCTCTGAATATTATCGGGCTTTGGGCTTCGTAGTTTATCCGGATCAATCCAGGAAATACGTGCTAATTCGCCGGGCAAAGACTTACTGCTTGCCCGGAAAACTGTGATTTAAGATGTGATCTTTGCGAAACCGATCAGCCATATAGCACGCTCCGTCACAATTGCCCGTTCATTCTGATTGCTTTTATATTCTCTTTCCCTTATACTTGGAAGCTGTTTCCAAAGCGAAACATCGGGCCTGTAGCTCAGTGGTTAGAGCAGTCGACTCATAATCGATTGGCCGGGGGTTCAAGTCCCTCCAGGCCCACGCTTTATCATAAGCATATCATATATTTCATATTCCAATTCAAAGCCCCCCTGTGGAAGCAGGAGGGCTTTTTTTGTGGTTTTTTGGTAAAGTTTCGAAAATCTCTGATGGTTTGAAGCCTGTTGAAAACGAGTGTGGTTTACAGCACTTTGGGCCATTTGTGGGGCGTAATTCAAAAAAGGTTAAATATCTTGATCCATGGAATATTCACGTAATGGCATGCGGTTATGAGACCTGTCAAAAAGCAAAGAATGACGTATTTCATCATACCTGATAACTCCTGAATGCGGGTCGGACGGTGTTTTTTTGTATTCTTCTTTAAAATATTTCACTCAGCTTCATACCCATCCGTTAGAAGGTTTTGATAAACCAGGGAATTTGTTTGTATGCAACGCCGGAGCAAAAAAAAACCGGAGTATAGGCTATCTATTCGGGGATTTGATTTTTGTGGCAAGGCGGAAAACAGGCTCATTAACGGTTTTGCATAGCCTTCCGTTAATGAGCCGGAATTTTCTTATAATGGTGCCTATTATGCAGTTAAATCACCTCATGTACGATTATATAACCTAAACAATGTATTGGTTATTTAGCCGGTTCAATATCAAGCTGGATATCTGCGCTTATGTGGAAAAATAAAATTTGTCTTATTACAGGTGGAGCTTCCGGGATAGGAAGGGAAATCGCGCTGCATCTTACAAAAAGAGGATGTCACGTTATTATCCTTGATATTAATGAGGAAGCCGGACATGAAGCAGCCCGGACCTGTGGCGATCTTGCCTCATTTTATAAACTGGATGTGTGTGATTTAGATGCTTACCGGCGTATCGTGGAACAAATCATAACGGATTACGGGAGCATCGATATTCTTTTCAATAATGCGGGGATTGGTATTGCAGGAGAGGCCTGCGAACTGGATTACACTCTGTGGAACAGAATCATTGATATTAACATCAAAGGGGTTTTACATGGAATTCATCTTATCTATCCGTTGATGGTAAAAAATAAACGGGGCGTGATTGTCAACACTTCTTCTCTTGCAGGATTGGGACCTTTACCTTTGATGGCTCCTTATAGTATGACGAAGCATGCCGTGGTAGGCCTGTCGAACAGTTTACGACTTGAGGCAAAAAAATTCGGGGTTCAGGTTAATGTGCTTTGTCCGGCAGCCGTTGAAACCCCCATATTAAAAGCTGCAAATCCGGCTGATTTACCCGCAGTTACATGGATGCCCGATACCGTCCGGTACCTGAGTTTGTTAGCCGGAAAACCGTACAGCCTCAGTCAATTTGCATCGGACGCGTTAAAAGCAATTGAGGCCGACAAAGGTGTTGTTGTGTTGCCGCAAAAGGCGAAAATCGGAGTTCTTATAGGGCGTTTATTTCCCTGGCTTGCTGAAAAAAGCATTTTAAAAGCCCTGCAAAAAGAACGCGCTTTCAGACCTCTGTAATTTCTGTGAACAGACCATGAAAGCACTGTTCTCATTTTGGAATTTCTATCAGAATATCGGCATCAATGCAGATGTGCCGTCTCGGGAAATACGATATGTGAAAGCGATCAACGGCCTTGTTCTTATCGTGACGGGCTTGCTTTGGCTCCAGCTTCCGATAATTATAGATCTCTTGCCGGATACAAAGTATATTCTGGCCGCTTTCCTGCTGTGGCCCATCTTTGTACAGTTGGTTCCGGTTTTAAACCATTATGGCAAATACACTGCTGCAAGGCTGATTTACAGCTTTTCGACCGTTATTTTGATAACCGCTAACGCGCTGCAGCTCGGGGCTGATTCCACCAACAGCGTCTATTTAACAGTTGCTATTGTTGGCTTTTTCATCATTTTCCCACCCTATGAGAAAAAATGGCTATATATAAATGCTGCTTTTGCAGTAATTGCCCTCGTCGGACTTGAGTATTTTTACCACCATTACGACCGGTTAGGGTCTTTGCCTGAAGAATTCATAAGTATTGCCCGATGGTCATCCATTTCAGCAATGGTATCTATGGTAGTTGGAATCACCGCATATCATTATAGTGTGGTAAACCATGCAGAAGATAAGCTCGAACGAGAGTTTGAACGATCCGAAAGGCTGTTGTTAAATATTTTACCGAAGTCCGTAGCTGAACAATTAAAAGAGGAAGAAAAAAATATCTCCACTCAGATTGATCAGGCAAGCGTCATGTTTATTGATCTTATCGGCTTTACGGAGCTATCCGGAAAACTTCACCATAGCAGGGTTGTGAATATATTAAATGAATTATTCTCTCACTTCGACACCATCGTTGAAAAGTATAATCTCGAAAAGATTAAAATGATCGGGGATGCCTACATGCTTGCCGGAGGCGTGCCTGAACCAAGGGATGAGCATCCCGAAGATATTGGAAAATGTGCCCTTGAAATTTTAGACTACATAAAATCGAAGCCCATTCAGGATGCCCGGACGCTTGGAGTTCGAATAGGCATACATTGCGGACCGGTTATAGCCGGGGTAATCTGTGAGAAAAAATTCGCCTATGATCTCTGGGGTGATACTGTAAATACAGCAAGCCGGATGGAATCGCACGGCCTTCCTGATAAAATTCATGTCTCGTCAGATTTTTTCGAACAGACCAAAGACAAATTCAACTATGAAGCCCGCAAACCCATCGCAATTAAAGGCAAAGGGTTGATGCAAACGTATGTGATGATAGACGCATGAGATTAGATTAAATGTCGCCGAGTTTCAGGCGTAGCCGCTAAAGCTTAAACCCCTACTGCTTAGTTTATCCGGCGTTACATCAGGCTCATTTGTTGGAGAATTATCGAACATCACACCTGTCCGTCAACCGAATGATTCAAGCAGATTTTCTGTGAGTTGGGTCTTACTCAAGTCTGTATCAAGTCTTACTCACGTCCGGTCTTTCTGTCCCGGGGAGTAAGAGGATGGCAGGATGATTTACGAAGTAAAGAAGTAAATATGTTGGCGGTATGATTCAGGACGTCTGAGTTCAGATTCAGTCACTTTTTGTGCTTTTAAGTTGTGGTGTTACTTTTAGCAGCTTCATAGAGACGTGTTGGGTGTAAACCTGAAACTCCGATGTGGAACTAAACTTATTTCACCTTTTGTGCGGACAAAAGCGTTCCAAAAACCGCCGGCTCGATAAAGAAATAACGTCCACGGCTCAAGGAATAATCCATTTCCCCGAATAACAGTTATTACAAATATTCACTTCTTACCTGAAAACAAGTTCATTTTCCTATGGGAACGAAGGTGTAAACTCGTGTCATGTAAGTGTTCTTCTTCATTCTGAATACCATTACAATTTCTTATGATTATGAAATCTACGTTGTTCCACCTTTCCAAAAGCCGATTTTCACATATTCCGGTTCTGCTGATTTCAAT
>PXDL01000359.1 GCA_003566395.1 Balneolia bacterium
GGAGACAAGTTCGGGTTCGGCTGGGTTGGTGCGGTCATAAATCTGAAGACCGTAAAACTGGGTTGCATGATATACATTGCTTTCATCGGCAAAGGTGTAAACCGAGGTGCCGGTAGCCGCAGAAAACGTAGACTGAATGTCGGAGGGGTCTGATATATCAAGGGTCAGGAAACCGAAAACACCGGACAGGTACGCGTAATCGCCTACAACCTGAAACCCGAAGCTGTTAGATCCGCCCGTACTGAACTGGCCTAACAGGTCGGGCTCCTGCGTGTCGGTAATGTCGAAAATTCTGAATCCGACGCCACCGCCCAGGTACAGACGGTCTTCCTGAACGCGTACAAAGGTGACAAAAGCACCCTGTTCTTCCGAGCTGAGTAATTCGGGTTCGGCAGGATCACTTACGTTGTAGAGCGCATAACCGCCGTTCCCATCTGCAACGGCAAGCAGGTCTCCCTGAACATCCATCCCGTTGGATGACCCGCCGCTCGAAAGTGAAGCAACCTGTTCGAGATTGCCCGCTGCGTCAACTTCAAAAATACGCGATCCGCTTGGACCGAAAGCCGCATAAACATGTCCGCCGCCGGCCGTAATGGCAAGAACCCCGGAACCCTCGGCAGCCTGACCCACAATCTGAGGAGTTGACGGATCACTGATATCAACCGAAATAATTCCGCCGCTGCGCCGCATCCCCACAAACAGGAAATCATCCATCAACGCCACCTCTGAAATCAGCTCAGGAAACGGTGTCTCGGAAACAACAACCGGGTTGGCATTATCGGTGATGTCTAAAACTACAAGGGTCGGACCGTCGTTAAAGAAAGCCAGATTTCCGGCTGAAATAGCCATGCGCGAGGTTCCGCCCTGAATATGGGTAACCGGCTCGATAGTTTGGTTCATCAATCCCGGCTGGAATTCTGTATCTATAAAATCGAGAGTGTTTTCTCCGGCGGCATAGATTATTTCGCCGGTTCTCGGATCAACGACTTCTGTTGAGACGTTCTGACCGAAAACATACAGCGGCATAAAAGCCAGTAGGAGAAGAGTCGTAAATATTTTATTCATAAGACTTACTTTTTGGGTTTAGTGTCAAAAGCAGGTATTGAAAAACCAAACGTTCTCATACCCGGCAAACAGCAACAGATGTCGTTCGTTGAATCTACATATGCAGACGCTTGAACATGTAGGCTGCATTGCATGCTTGCTGAGGGTGAAAAAGCTGGAACATCAAATCCCCGCCACATTAGTAATTATGTTAGGCAAAGCTCAAAAAGCCTAATTTGAACGACAGTTGCTGACAAAAGAGGTTAATTTTTGTTAATAGTTTCCGGCCGGCTCAAAAATCCGAACCTGTTGCGCTCCGGAGATATGGATGTGTATAAAACCAAGATAGTTGCTCGCAAATCAGCCGACAAGAGCACACTATTCTCTACAATCGCAGATTGTCATATGTCCCTCATAATCAGTAATAACCTTGTATCATTAATTTATTTTTCCAGTCCGGCGGCTTTTGGAACCCTTTTGTTCGTACAAAAGGTAAGAGATGACTAATTCGAGTTCTTAATTATTTATCTGTATCCTACCCAAAGGTTAGCGGCATTTGACCAGGTGTTTGTAAAAAGCCTTGCCACACAGGGGTTTTTCAGGGTCAGGAGGGGAAGATATTTAAGCTCGTTTAGAATCGAGCTCAGGTTTCTAAAATTTAATCAATACCCCCGGTTCGCACAGATTGTATCTATTCCCATATCATCGGGTTCTTCACCACACTTGTCTTTACATCAATATCATCCCCGATCCATCACACGCAAATCAAGCGGGCTGATTTACGTTTATTTTATTAGATTCAGATGTTTAGCCGTATCGTTTGCTCCCCGGGTTTTAGTGAATCTCAAATTTAGAAGTGTAGCACATGTCTGAACCTGTAAATCAATCCGCTGCTAAAAAAAGCAAATTGTCTCCTGAGATGATTACGGCCATATCTGCCGTTTTTATCGGATTATGTGCTATCGGAATTTCTCTCTATGAAACGTCCCTCATCAGGCAAGCTCAAAAAGGCTCGGTTTGGCCGGCTCTCGGAGGTGGTTATTCCTACAATCAGGATGGATTTTCGTACCTGTTGGAAAACGCCGGTGTAGGGCCCGCCATCATCGAATACATCATACTTACCGTTGATGGTGAACCGATTGAAACTTGGGATCAATATTTTGACAAACTTGAAGTAGATATCAACAATTACCTCGTTACACAAGCATCCGGCCGGATCGTTTCGCCTCAGTCAAAATTAGATATTCTCTACATTCCGCCCCAGAGAAATATCGATCACATCGCACAGGAACAAGCGCGTGTGGACGTCGAAATTTGTTACTGTTCAGTGTATGAAGATTGCTGGATTGTTACGATGAATGAACGTGCAAAAGAAGTAAGCAGCTGTGATGCCAATGACAGGCTGCAATTCATACAATAGGCTGAACTCACCCTGCATTATCGGATGACGAACTCCCTGTACAGAACCGCGTAGTCCGGATTCCGGGGCCTGGATGTAAGCTGAAGCCTGTAACGATATATTCCGCTCAGCTCCCCGCTCTCCAGCAGCCTTTCGGACGGAAATGTATAGGTAAAGCTTTCACCCGACCTGACTTCACGCAACCGGGGAGGCCGGTTGGGAGAGGGAGGATTATAAGAGAAAGTGACCCTGCGGGGCGGCACTGAAACCCATTCGCCTTGCCTGAGCTTCTCAAGTCCGCTACGAATAATCCAGACCGAATCAAACCCGCGGTTCGCATAGAAAATGGTGATGGGTTCATCCGGATTGAAGTAGTTACGGTCCGGGTCTGTCTTTAGCTCACCGAAATAGTATTGGTTTAGAACTTTGGATTCTTTGGCAGGCGTAATGTCGCCGGAATCCCCACTCCATGTAGTTTCAGCGGGAGCTGCAGGGGGATGATTGGCAGAACCTGAAAGCAGGAAAGA
>PXDL01000184.1 GCA_003566395.1 Balneolia bacterium
GACATGTTCAAAGACTTTGATGTGCAGGCTGTTTGTCCGGGATTTGGTGAAAAATCTCTTTATGCTGAGTTCGATTCTAATCAGCACAAATTCGCCGGACGTAGAGATGCTGCCCGCGTACAGAGAAATAATCAGGTTTCCCGGACAACACTGTTTTTAGGATTCATTCCGAAGTTGTAAAAAAGATTGAATAGTAGTACTTTTAAATTATGAAAGCGCTTACATTTTCGCGTTGATTTCTCAAAAACTGCCTTCCGGTTTACCCGGCCACGCGTTTCCGGACCTCACTTTAAATTGCTTCCCGCTTATGGATCTGAAGCCGACCCGCCGCACTATATTCGGTTTACTAACCCTTGTTTTATTTCTGCTTCCGGGCATGCTTTCCGCCCAGAACACCATCACCCTGCAAACCGAACCCGACCCGTTACAGCCGGGAGATGTACTAAGCATTACGTTTGAAACATCCGATGCCGATGACCTTTTCTATTTCGGTTTTGAACTGACCTATCAACCGAGTCGTTTTGCATTCGCCGGAGCACAAACGGGTAGCTTGCTCGATCTACAGGTCGCTGATAACCTTGCGAGCAACCGGATCGGCGCGTCGGCTGTTGCGGTTGGGGAAGCTGCTTCCGGGGAGGGCAGCCTTATGGTCCTGCAGTTTCAGGTTTTGCCGGGTGCGGGCGGCACGACTTCCGAATTTATCCTCTCTGAGGCCGATGTGCGGAACGGCGATAATCAGCCTGTTTCGTTTACTCTGCCTGAGTCGGTAGAAGTTGTAACCGGCGACGGGGAAGAGCCGGTACGCCCGGTAGCGTTTTCGGTAGATATGAGCGTGCAGCAGAATCAGGGTGATTTTAACCCCGAAACCGATGAGGTGGGTGTTGCAGGAGGATTCAACGGATGGGACACCACGTCCGGTCAGGTTTTTGACCTCAACGAGTCCGCCGAAGGTGTTTACGAAGGCACCTTCAGCATTGAAGGAGAAGAGGCGGAAGAAATTGAATACAAATATTATTATGTGCGAAACGGCACGGTATTCTGGGAAAGTGACGATACCGGGCCGGGAGAGTTTGGTAACCGGATTTTAAGCCTGGGGCCTGAAGGCGAACTTCAGGAGTTGCCGCTGGTCTTCTTTAGCAATGAGCTTCCTCCCGTCGTTTCACAGCGTGAAGTCACGTTTAGTGTTGATATGAGCGTACAGGGCGTGCTCGGTTTTTTCCAGCCGGGGCTGGGTGATGAAGTGGCCGTAGCCGGAGATTTCAACGATTTCGGTCAGGATCTGGTGATGGAGCAGGAACCGGGATCTGAAGTGTTCAACCTTACAGTCTTGATTGAAGGGGACGAGGGGACCGGGCAGGAATATCTCTTCCGGATTATTAGCGGAGACGGCAGGGAGCTTCCCAACGACGGATTTGAGATACTTGGCCAAAACCGGAGTTTCACGCTCGGACCCGACAATGAAGACCAGGTTTTGCCGGAAGTTTTCTTTGGAAACCGAACCGAAACAGTGGAATTTGTGAATGTGTCGCCTGAATCCGTTGCCGTGGAGCAAGGTGAGACGGTTGAGCTTTCGGCCGCCATTTTTGTGGATTTAATTACCACTGAGCCTGCCCCAAATCCGGTTATCAGCGCATGGATCGGTGTTCATGATGCCGATACCGACCCGGCAGGATGGCCGGAAAGCGCATGGTTTGCTGCCGGGTTTGATCAGCCTGAAGGAATGAATCATCAGTATGTTATCAATTTTGCCGCAGATCTGCAGCCGGGGGTGTATTATTATGCATCACGTTTTCAGCTTGCTGATGAAGATTTTTTCTATGGCGGGACCAATGAAGACGGCGGCGGCTTTTGGGACGGTTCGACCGTTACAGGCGGCGAGTTGACGATCGAAGATGTAGTAAGTACCGAGCCGGTTGAAGAGCTTCCGAAGGAACTCGCGCTGCATCAAAATTATCCGAATCCGTTTAACCCTTCCACACAGTTGCGTTTCGATTTACCGGAAGCTTCGGATGTCCGCCTTGAAATTTACAACATTCAGGGGCAGCGCATCGAAGTTGTGATGAGCGGGATGCGCGAGGCCGGAACGCACACCGTCTCCGTTGATATGCGGACGTATGCAAGCGGCGTCTATCTGTACCGTATGCAGGCCGGTGATCAGGTCTTTACCCGGAAAATGATGCTCGTCAAATAAGCCCGGTCAGGTTTCATCCTGAATGCCTACAAACGAGCGGTGATCCTCCTGCGGTTTTCGGTTTTCCCGGATTTTCTGTTCGTACATGCGTTCCACATCACCGAGCGTGTCTGCGTCGGACGGACCAAGATCCCAGCGAATGGCCCGAAAACGCGGAAGGCGCAGCGTGTATCCGGCTTTGGTGCGTTTGTTAATCTGTATGCCGTCGAACTCTATTTCGACTACGATACCGGGTTTAAGAGAATAGGTTGGGCCGAATCGCTCCACAATTAAGGGCTTCATGGCGCGGTTGAGTTTTTTGAGATCCTCGTCTGTGTACCCGCCGTACGCCTTGCCGATGGGAATGAATTCTTCCTCATACCTTTCATCATCTTTCACCGAAACGCCCAGGGTGAAGTCGGAGTAGGTACCCCCTCGTTTACCGCTTCCCGCGTGCGCATACATTATAACCGTATCTATCGATCCGCCCGGTTTTTTCACCTTAAGCCAGGATTTTCGTCTCTGCCCGTACTCGTAGGTGCTGTCCCGCAGTTTCAGCATCAGGCCCTCGTTGCCGTGGGCAAGTGCACGTTCAAAAAAACGATCCACTTCGGCTTCGTCTCTGACTTCAAACTGTTTACTGCGGTATATACGATACTGATCACACAGCTTCTTTAAAATATTGCGACGCTCAAGCAGGGATTTGCTGAAAAGGGGAGATCCATCGGTGTAAAGCACATCATAGGCGATAAACACCACCGGATGTTTCTCAATGATTGACTTGGAAGGCTTTTTCA
>PXDL01000186.1 GCA_003566395.1 Balneolia bacterium
ATTCGCCGTTTAAAAGCACACCCAAATTCGGGGTAACGTGTATTTTCTATATACTCATATTAATCAGTTGATTGGACCGCATATTTTATCATTTCGTGAATAATTCGGGCTAAATGTGTTTGTACTGTTCAGGGTATTAGAAATTAGATGGACTTTCAAGGGATCCCAATTTGAGGGCCGGATTTTGGATTTCTAACCCAAGGCTCTTCCTCAACTACAGCCGGAATATTCCATTCAACCCTCGCACATTTGCCGGGCAAATACATGTTGCCCATCTACGCGAGAATATCCATATTTCCCGGACTTCAATAACCTAAAACTCTGTATATGTTGAAAACACCGATCATTTCTTCATTCATTCTGGTTGCCTGTTTGATGCTTATCGGTTGCTCTCCAAAAATCCCGGCTGCCTTTAACCAGCTTCCCGATGAGCTGAAGTTTGAGCACAACATGATTCACCTGACAAGCGACTATACCGGAGCAATCAGTTTAAACCACAGCCGCAACAGGCACAATCTGTCCGATGATGAGTTGCTTGCTTTTCAGCAGGTTATGGAAGAGAGCGAGTTTTTCAATCATACCAAAGTTTATGATGACGTCTTTCCCGCACTATTCAACACCCGGGATTTTTATTACCCCGACGGGCAGATTTGGGTAAAGCGTGAAGGCTTTTCCATGCATGGGGAAACATTCACTTCTATTTTCACTCCCGTAGTTTTTAATAATCAGCCGGATGCTATTTTTACCGATCCGCGGGAGATTCCGTTTTATGCGCCTTTTTTATCCGGGGAGTCTCCGGAGCCCGGACAGGTTACCATCGATTATGTGAAGTACTCGTCGATCCCCAAAAAACCGAAGCGATATCTTACCGACAATTACAGAAATGGCCGACATCATCAAAACAAACCTTATCGCATCGTGTTGTTCCCATCCGAATTTAATGTTATTCACAGGGAAGAAATCCTGATCGACTACTGGAAACTTTCTGAGC
Organism: Balneolia bacterium; assembly: GCA_003566395.1. Lineage (GTDB taxonomy): Bacteria > Bacteroidota > Rhodothermia > Balneolales > Cyclonatronaceae > Cyclonatronum. Next base: position 992 of record PXDL01000186.1, read on the forward strand.
TTTTTGAAAAGGTCTGGCAGCAGGAGTTTGAAATACATGTTACCGATGAGGAAACCGCAAGCCCGGTGGCCGGGGCGGAGCTTGTTATTCATCATTTTCTGCATGAGGATACCCGTTACGGCAGATTTGCATTTTTTAGCGAGGTGGTGAGTGAGTCGCCCTTTGCCCGGCGTTACCGTGCCATGTTCAACAGGGGTGATGCCTCCGGACTGGTATCCCACTACCTGCACAGCGAAGATGACGGCATTATCAGGCTCATGGTTCCCCTGCATCCCGACCGGCCGGCTCCGCTGCTAAATTTCAGCATCAGCGCCGACGGGTACTCAGCTATAACAAAGGATGAAGTTTTGAGCGGGGAAAATATTGCCATCGGGCTGAGGAAAGAATAGACGTTCAATAGTGAGAGGGAAGTGTCACAGGGGTTTTCCGAAAAAAACTTTGGGTGGTTTTTCTTGTTATTACCACAACAAACCCCGTTTATTACCGGGGAATTTTTTCACGTTGGTTGTATAAACTCCCGGACCATAGGTCAAATTATATATCCGGGCGAACTGCTTTTATCAACATGCGGGGCTCAAGCCAAAAGCGGAAGGTTTTGGTTTCCTGAACCTCAAAGCCTGCGGACTCTATGAGTTTAAGCGGTTGATTGTTCATCCGGCAGTTCTTGCTTAACGGGCGCAGCAGGGGCGACAGGATTTGCTGCGTTGTGCGAAGAAGCGGCCGGTCTGAAAGCGTGTTCTCATACGCGATTAGCAGGCCTCCGGGCTTCAATACCCTGAAAAATTCGGATACCGCTTTTTCCTGATTCCAAACCGAACAGATTAGCAGTGAGCAACAAACGGCATCAAACCGGTCGTCCTGAAACGGCAGTGCTTCGCCTTCAGCCTGCATACACTTCACCCCTGAGATTTCCTGCGCCTGCACCAGCCGGTTTCCGTATTCAACCCGTCCGGCATCGCGTTCCACTGCCACCACCTCATCGGCCATTGCATAATCACCAAGTGTTTTTCCCTTTCCAAAACCGACTTCAAGCACACTTCCCCTGAGCTTTTCCAGCTCTGCGATAAATGTTTCTTCTCTTAGTTTCCGGTCGGACAGCATAAAGGGAAAGCCGGGATTAGGAATTATAAGGGTGATGGCAGGTTGACAGTAGTTGAAATAAGCACCTTCACGCACGTTTCATTCCGGAACTAACGGACGAAAAAAAAGCCGGCATCCAAAGCGGAGCCGGCCTTTTAAAAAATTCTGACGATACGTAGGCATCATCCGGTTTAGAAATCAAAATCGGGCAGGTCGCCGACTTCAATCTCATAGATTTCATCTTCTGAGGGCGTATCGGTTTCTGCTACCAGATCGCCGTCATTTAACAGGCGAATCAGGACGTCGGAATTTCCTTCTGAAAATACACTTACCGCAACCATCACACCTTCAAAACTTCCTGAGCCGATGATTTCGGAAAATTCCCCTGATTCAGGCACTGTTGCGGTTCCAGCTTCCCCGTCGAACGTTTCTCCCTCCCACAGCGAAACGCTCAATGAAAACGAAGTGCCGGGCGGGGCAATTACCTCCACGCTCAGTTCACCGTCAAGATCGCTGCTGTCTGATGAAGATCCGCATGCTGTAAAAGCTATGCCGGTAAAGATGACTAGAATGAGTGCAAGTAGTTTAGTTGAAACTGCTGATTTATCCATGAATTACGCTTACTTTTGTTTAGTATTAGGGATTCATCGCTACATTCAACGAATGACCTTTCCTTTCTGTGCGTAAATAAAGAGGAATATGTGCCAGATTCAAGTATTTAGCCGTTTTTTCCGGTAAATGCCTTAAAAGCTTCCAGATATTTGTAACCGCTCCCGGTATTAAAAAGTACGATTCGGTCATCCGCTCCTACGGTCTTTTCGTCACGCAGCTGCATCAGCGCGGCCAGTACGGCTCCGCCCTCGGGAGCAGGGAAAATTCCGGTAAGCCGGGCCA
>PXDL01000094.1 GCA_003566395.1 Balneolia bacterium
ATTAACATGCCGAACTATTCGATCATAGATGGCAACTGGAAGGGAGAATGATGAAAATAGCCAAATGGAACCCCGAAACACAAACCCCCTACGACATCCGCGACCGCAACAGCGTCACGGCATCCAACGGCGTGCCATACCGCGACATGGCAAGCCTCAATCGTATCGGCTACTACGAGTATCAGCCCGTGCAGCTTGCCGGGGGCGAAGTGCTGGCCGATGTGACGCACTCCAAGCCCGACAATGTGATTATTCAGAATGGCACGGTCATCGATGCCGAGACTGTGGCGGCGGAAAAAGCACAAACGGAAGATCAAGCATTTATGGATGCCGTCCACGAACACGGCTTATCAGTAATCGCTCTTGTCTCAGTACTCGGTGTGTTCGGCTTGTCGTTTCCGGTGGAGGCGTCCGAGGTCGATAAAGACATCAAGCGCAAACTCGCAACAGGCCAGCTAACGCCGGATCAGCTGCCGTTTGTATCGGTGCTCTCGATTGCGTATAGCGAGCTGCGCGGCTTAGGGGATGATCGCATAGTACAGATTGCCGAATACTTGCAGGACAACCCACAGGTTGCGCAGGCGTTGATGGAGGGTGGGGAAGAACAGGAGGATCAAGACCATGAGTAACGACACAGACAAAATTGCTCACGACAAGCTGCTGCGTTTCGCCCGGCTGTTTGAGCCGGTGCATCAGGCAATATGCAAACGCGGCGCCGCACAGGTGGATGAATACATGGAGTTGTGGCATGTCTACAACGACGATGTGCGTCCAATTCTAAAACTCAACAAGGAGGGTAATGATGAACCGCAGGAATGATGATCTAGGCGCATTGATTTGGCTGTTTTTTGCGGTGTTTGTGACATGCTTGGCATGTACGGCAGTTGTCGGATGGAGAGCGGGGTGGTGGCTATGAATAAGAGCAGTAAGGAGAGAACGATGAGAAAGCTGGTGAGTGTAGCAGTGTTGGCGGGCTTAGTTTTAACGGGACCTGTTTTTGCAGAAGAGGATTTGTCTGTCCAGATCAGTGAACTGCGGGCGGTTGTCGAAACCGTGTTTCCCGCTTCGCAGATTGATGAGTTCATGCCTGAGGATCAAGCGGAAGCGGTAAGTTGGTTAGAAAATATTATCGACCACAAAGGCAGATATCAAGCCGCACGTACAAGTATCGAGCGAATCTTCTCGGTTGAAGACTTTGATGATTTCCTGCATGGTATGAACCCGAGTGCTGCGATTAATTCGGCAGTAACTCTACAGGAACGCTTGGAGAGTTTTATCAAGGGTATGCAATCAGAATCGTTAGGGGAGTTTTCGGAACAACAAGCCATAGATTTGATCAACAGGGAAGTTGATTTTTCTACGCTTACGCCAAGACTCGTCTCTTTCTTAGAGTCGTCCCAACCGTCGCGGCAAGATGTAGAATTCGTCGAATCTTTTTCCCCGTCCGATATACGAGCAATAAATCGCACCCGATCTGGCCGGGTCTTGGTGCGTCAAACTGCTATATGGCAGGTTCGCTCTTATGAGGGCTACCAGATGATCGTAGAACAAGAGATGCCCGTAGCAGACGGGGCAGTCGTAACAGTTGAACTTTATCATATCTACCGCTTCCTGTATCAAGGATACCAACCGAGCGATTTGCAAGAGTTCATGCGCCACATCCAAAGTTATGTGCGGCGTTGGTTGCGGGATAATAACATGCCTATTGTAGTGCAGCCTGACGGTACGAACCCTGTGACAGTCGCTATGCAGCCAATTATCGATGCGGTTAACGCACCCATGATGGCTGGTTTGGAACAGGCAGTGCTGGATGTAGGTGGGCCACAGGTCAATGTGGACCGTAGTATGCAGTCAAAGCTTGAAGAACTAAAAGAAGCTGTATGGTATGGTGATAAACCTACGGACACGCGGAACATCAACGCCATTCGTTTTCTACTAGGTACACAAGGGTACAACGAGTGGGTGCAGGCGTATAACAGCCAACTCTAACAGGAGGCACGTGATGATTAAGCGATTGCTCATATCATCAATTCTAGGGGCCGTCTCGGTAGCAGCACAACTACCCGTGTTCGACCTTATTGGATTTGATGCGGATCGGGTGGAGCTTGCGGAAAGCGAGTTGCTTACATTAGAGGAGAATATTTCCCCGGTAGCCCCGGCACAGGAGCTTGAACTTGATGTGGAAGACGTCATAGGCGCTGTCGCTGCGGGGGTTCAGGCTTTTGGCTTGTCCGCTATATTGCATCCCCTTTTCGTAGGCGCGTATGCCGAAGAATGGGAAGCTGAATTATTAAGATTCACAGATGAACCAGAATGGGATTTTGAAGCTCTAAATATACAAGATAATAGTTATATAATTGCACCTCATATAAATTTGATTATGGGAGATTCTGAATTACTACAGACTAGATTATTGGATGCAGTAGATAATGGGGCAAATATTATAATTATACCTTACAGAATAGGTTATGAACTCCAACCGGTCAGAGATATGATAGATTGGGCTTCTGAATATTTTGAAAAGGTGTTAATTGGATTTTCTGCAAATAGACCTTGGCCATCTCCATCAGATTTAAGAGAGACATTGAATATATTATTAGACGGTACTGATGGAATAATTACTGCTTGGGTATCATCTATTGATATAGCGGGTGTTTTTGCACCACATCAAGAAGATACATCTAGATTTGATACTTGGGTATATATGACTAGATGGGTCGGAAATGAAGCAAAATCCAGAAATGTTCCAGTAATTGGATTCAGAAAAATAGATGTACATGGAACTTGGGATCAGCCATCTAGACCAGGTGGGTATTCTGGTGGAGTTTTTGATTATACACCGGAGGGCTTATCCGCATATATTTATGCACACATCCACCCTTTTGATTCCGGTATGTTAATACCCTCACGTCAAAGAATAGAAGATAGAAAAAACCACCAATTCCATGATAAACCATCAATAA
>PXDL01000016.1 GCA_003566395.1 Balneolia bacterium
ACAGACCGGCCCGGTGTGGTTTGGATGGCCATGCGAAACGGCGGTATTGCCAGAGCCGACGAGCAAAGCGGTGAAGTTTTCATCTTCGGAAGCAGTTCCGGACTGCCGGATGAACTTGTGTTCACCATCGCCGCCGGGGCCGACCAAACTATCTGGACCGCCCATCACAGCGGCCTCAGTTTATTTAACACAGATGAACATTCATTTTATAACTTTGAGGATGATGCCGATCCGCTGGATGGTCAGTTTGTGCTCAGTATGGCTCCGGATCAGCATGAAGGGATGTGGCTGGGCCTCACACGCGGATTGCTCTACTTCCGGGACGGCCGTTTCCGCTGGTTCTCCCGTGACGACGGGCTGACCTCCGACCGCTTTGAAGACGGCTCTGTCTATAGTGATCCGGACGGATATGTCTGGCTCGGTACATATAACGGAATGCTGCGTGTACATCCGCGTTTGCTTCCCGAAAACACGCCTGTTCCGCCTGTATATATCGGAGGCGTGCAGGTCATGAACCGTGAAGTCAGCCCGGAAAATGAGAACCCCATCACAACCACCTACTATGAAAATTTTATCCGTATTTCCCTGAATGCGGTCAGTTTTACCACGCCGGGAAATGTACGGTACCGCTACCGGCTGCAGTCCGGCGATTCCGACTGGTTTGAGACCGATCAGCCGGAGATTCAGCTTGTTTCGCTTTCGCCCGGCTCCTACAAATTCGAGGCCCAGGCTTCGGTGGACGGCGCCCGCTGGAGCGAGATTCCGGCATCCCTCGCTTTTTCCGTTACGCCCCCGCTATGGCAAAATAACTGGTTCCGTGCCGGAGCACTCGCGCTGCTGTTTATCGTTGGATGGACGGCCTACCATTACCGTGTGCGCCGTCTGCTTGAAATGGAGCGTCTTCGCACCCGTATTGCCAGCGACCTTCACGACGATATCGGCTCCACCCTCACGCGCATCAGTCTCTACAGTGAACTGGTGGCCCGGCAGCCATCGCCGGAAAAAAACCGAAAATATGTCGATAGCATCAGTTCGCTTAGCCGCTCCCTGCTTACCACAATGAGCGATATTGTCTGGTCGATTGATGCCCGAAGCGATACCTGGGGAGATCTGAATGCCCGCATGCAGGATTATGCAGGAAGCACGCTACAGGCCGCCGATATCAAGCACAAACTGGTATTCAAAGGGATTGATGAAGACAGCAAAATCCCGGTGGATATCCGCCAAAACCTGTATCTGATCTTTAAGGAGGCTGTCAGCAACGCAGCGCGCCATTCAGGGGCCACGCAGGTTGAAGCCGAACTGGAGAACAACCCGCAGCAAATTACCCTGACTATTACCGATAACGGTCGCGGCATCACCGGAGAGAAACACAGGGGACACGGCCTTAAGAACATGGAGCTTCGCGCCCGGCGGATCTGCGGGCGTCTGTCGGTCACCTCAACCGATGAAGGCTGCCGGATCGAGCTGATACGGGAATCCCGGTGAGTAACCGTCCGTTATACATGCCGGGCGAAGCTGGGCGGACCTACATAAACATGTAGTGTGCAAGTGGTTGAAAATTTTCATAGCGTGGATGTATGATCCGAATTGTTCTCATAGAAGATGATACCGACATACGTGAGGGGTTATGCGAGCTGCTCCAAAGCAGAGACGATCTCGAGCTTCTTACCGCCGAGGAATCCGTTGAAGATTTACTCAGCAAGCCGGAACTTATAGCCGAAACAGACATTGCGCTGATGGATATCGGACTGCCGGGCATGTCGGGCATTCAGGGAATTATCGAGCTCAAAAACCTCAAGCCCGACATAGAAGTCATCATGATTACCATGTTTAATGATACCGTCCGGGTTTTTGATTCACTTCGGGCCGGAGCCTCGGGCTACTTTCTCAAGAACACATCGTTTGAAGATATTTGTGATGCCATTTTCACCGTTGCGCGCGGCGGGGCGGGTATGAGTCCGGAGATAGCCCGGAAAGTAATTCGTTTTTTCGGGAGCACTACGGTAAAGCCGCAAAAACATCACCTTACAGAAAAAGAACTGGCGGTGGTTCAGGCCCTGGTGGACGGCCTCAGCTACAAACTGATAGCCTCCCGCCTCGAAATCTCGATAGAGACGGTTCGCTATCACATAAAAAATATCTACAAAAAGCTACAGGTAAATTCCAAGGCGGAAGTAATCAGCAAATCGCTTCGCGGGGAGATATAAAATGGATTACAGTATCGGAGCCTGAACAGAGCATCGAGAGAGCTTCAGCCGGGTTAATACCCGGACTTCAATCGCAGGAACTGAACGAGCCCCATCCGGGTGTGCTCACCCTCCCACATCTTTATGTAGTTGAATCCTCCGCAACGTCTGTGTAAGATGGTCAAACGTGTGTAAGTGTTTAAAAAATTTCCATCTAATTCAAAACGATACGGCTATGCAGACGCAACTATCTCACTTCATCCCGATTGTAATCACAGTCTTTTTTTTGCTGTTTTTTACGCAAATACCCCAGATATACGCCCAGTGTACCGACGCCCTGTACGGCGGAGGAGAAGGCACCACGGAATCACCATACATCATTAGTACGCCGGCCCATCTCGACAATGTGCGCGAATGTCTGGATGGGGTATTCCTGCAAACGGCAAGTATTGACCTCGGCGGCGAGAATCCGGCCGGGACATTCTGGAACGGTGGTGAGGGATGGATACCCATCGGAGATAACACGGACCAGTTTGAAGGAACTTACGACGGGCAGAATTTCGAAATCAACGGACTATTCATCAATCGTACCGACGCAAGCGGTCAGTATTCCGGACTGTTCGGACGCGCGCTTAACGCGACCATCGAGAACCTGAATCTTGTTGATGTATCCGTTTACGGGCAGCAGGATTCCGGAGGTCTTGTGGGGCAAATGACATCAACGGTGCTCGAAAATGTGCATGTCTCCGGGAATGTGAATGGTAACGG
>PXDL01000599.1 GCA_003566395.1 Balneolia bacterium
AATGCTGCAACAATTCCGGGGTAATGCCTTTCTTTGCACTCGGACGTTTTTCCAGAAAATAACGCATAGCCACCGATGGAAACGAAAGATCATAGCCGTCCCTGACAAGGTCCCCTGCCCGCCGAAAAACCGAGCGAATAAGCATGTCGGCGCTTATTACGGTTTTGTGCAGGTACACCTGCATATACATAAACCGCCGCGCCATGATGTAATTTTCTATCGCATAAATACCTTTCCGCTCAATCACGATATTACCCTGATGAACCCGCAAGGTTTTTATGATGCGATCTACGCCGATAGAACCTTCGAGCACTCCTGTGTAGAAACTGTCGCGTTTGAGGAAATCAAGGCGATCAACATCAAGCTGAGACGATACAAGCTGATGCAGAAACGGTTTGTTATATTGATCGTTGAAAATGGAGATCGCCGTTTCCAGCTCACCGTTAAAAATCCCGTTGAGTTCTTTCATCAGGGCGAGGGTCATCATTTCATGATGAAAATCACTGATGAGGGTATGCTCCAGGGTATGTGAAAACGGACCATGACCGATATCATGAAGCAGAATGACCGCCAGCATGGCATCATACTCGGTATTGGTGATGGTGGTGTTCTTATCACGCAGATTGTTGAGCACCTTAATCATCAGTCCGGCGGCCCCCAGCGCATGCGAAAACCGGGAGTGCTCCGCACCCGGGAAAACCGTGTAAGCCAGACCCAGCTGACGTATCCGCCGCAACCGCTGCACATACGGATGATCGAGCAGTCGCAGCGTTTGCCCTTTCGGCAAACTTATAAATCCGTGAATCGGATCGGTAAAAATCTTGTAAAGCTGTTCTTTTTTCAAAATATAAACCCGGAAAATAGTTGGCTGCACGCTTCCACCTGCAACGGAAGCCAAAATTAAGCTTTTGTCTGTCTAACACAAATCGGTATCGACGTTATTGCTTCACTCCTTGCTGTTATAGAAACCCTGTGCCACTATCAACCTCCGGCAACCCCTCCGTCCGCTCCGCGGACACCTCCCCTTGGCCGGGAGGAGCTTTTTTAAACCCTAAATGCATAATAAACAAGCTTCCATCCTTCCCAAGGAGGGATGGCAGCCGACAGGCTGACGGGGTGGTTCCCGAGATGCTAAACTATCACGGGACGGATTCAGGCTCGCATTGTAATTCCGCGGCACATTTCACCCTCCCAACACCCCCCCCTCCGCACAGCATGACCGAATCTGGGTACGGGAGCAGAAGAAAATCTCCCATTCTGAATTTTTCATTCTGAATTCAGAATTCCACCTCCATTCTCCCGGAATGATATGCCCGCCAACGCACTTATACTGGCAACATCCGGATTAAACAGCACAAACCGCTGATCACCGATTTAGAAATAATTACTAACAAATCTGAATCAAAGCATTTATTAAACCAATATGGAAGACTTTAATATCGAGTTTATTTACCAACGAGGCGTTGAAATAGTCCTGGAATTCGGCCTCAGTATTCTGATGGGCGTCATTATTTTATTCGTGGGTTTCAGGCTTATTCGCTACCTGAATAGCGCCCTCAACGCTGCCATGGCCAAGTATGAGCTTGAGCCTTCTCTCCAAACATTTTTTAGCAGCATCAGCAGCTTCACCCTGAAACTGATACTGATTATCGTGGTGGCCGGACTACTCGGCTTTGAAACGACCTCGCTTATCGCGCTTCTGGGTGCGGCCGGTCTTGCCGTGGGCCTTGCTCTTCAGGGAAGTTTATCAAACTTTGCAGGCGGGGTCATTATTCTTTCTTTTAAACCTTTTGTGGTAAATGATGTGATCCAATGGAGTGATGATGTCGGGCTGGTTGAAGAAATCAATATTCTCTATACCCACATGCGAACGTTCGATTTCAAGCTTGTAACCATTCCAAACGGGCAGCTCGCCAATACTAAAGTAACCAACTTCACCGCCAAGGACCGCCGCCGGGTTGATATGAAAGTCGGGATTAGCTACAGCAGCAGCATCCCGAAAGCCCGTGAAGTGGTGCTCGATCACATCAAAAAAGACGAACGTGTATTCGACGATCCGGCCCCGGTGGTAGTATTTACTAATTTCGGTGACAGCAGCCTTGATCTGTCGATTCGCGCATGGGTAAAGACTCCGGATTACTGGCCCGTGTACTGGGAAACGATGGAAAATATCAAGCAGGTCTTTGATGAAAACGATATCACCATTCCGTTTCCTCAGCGTGATGTACACCTTTTCAAAAAAGAATCAAAGGCTTGATTTAGCGAGGCCCGGCTGTACGATGTTCAGCACACCGGTTTCCAGGCTGATATGAAGCAGGCGGGTGCTCAGCGTTTCCCCGTCGGCTTCCACGGCTAAGCTGCTCCCATCAGGCGCTTCCAAAATGAGTTCCCGGCAGCGCGAGGTCTCCACAAACGACAGCCGCCGATGCAGTCTTAACGGAAGAAGCACCACGGCGCCCAACAGCTTCCACAACGGCCGGCGGGCCACGCAGAGCACATCACACCAGCCGTCGTCGTGGGAGGCATCCGGCAAAACCGGAAGTCCGTTGCCAAAGCGACTGCCGTTACCCGCCACAATCACATCATAATTTCGGATGCCTTCCACCCGGCCGTCGATAGTAACACGCGCGGCGAATCCCTTCCATGCGGGCAGACATTTTGCGGCGGTCAGCAAATAGGGTTTTGCCGCGGACGGAGCTTCGTTTACGCGCCGGGCTACTTCAGCGGTAAGGCCGACGGAACATATATTCGCGCACCAACAAACTCCGGCGTCGGTTTCAAGCTTCAGAAGATCGGCAGGGTGATGCGCGCTGTGCATCAGGGCGTTCAGACAGGCATCCGGGCGCGCCGGAAGACCAAGATGACGGGCCAGATCGGAGCCGGAGCCAAGCGGCAAGATGCCCAGTGCCGGACGCTTTTCAGGCTGAAACTGCATCAGGGCATTCACGACCGAATGCACGGTACCGTCACCTCCCGCAGCGATCACAAGATCTATCGGATCATGCAGCGCCCGGCGCAAAGCGGGGAACAGCTCTCCGGTACCGTCATAACGAAGACGGCGCTCATCCAGCCGGTCGAATCCGGGTTTGGCGCACAGTGAATCAAATTCTTTCCCTGCACGCCCGCCTCCGGCTGTGGGGTTAAGCACAACGAGCATGCGCTCATAATTGCCGGGCTTCACCTGCATCATTCTTGCAGATAATGACGGCTCAGCGTCATAAACAGCAGGCCAGTAAGCTGGTAAAGCTCTTCTATGGAGAGCGATTCAAGCCATGCTGCAAGCTGGGATTCTATAAACCCGAACGTTATGCGCTCAGGATCGGGCCGGGCAAGCTTAAGCAGAGTGAAAGCATCGGCTCCGGCTCCTTCATACAAATCCCGGTTCGCCCGAAGCTGCTGCTCGAAAAACGGGAAGTCGGTTTCGGAGGCCATTAGGGAAAAAAGCAGGGCCAGATCGTCGGCATCAGGGTTATGCTGATGCACAAAACCGGTAAAAACGCCGCTCATCTCCCGCCGAAATTCTTCCTCTGTGTACACAAGCACGGGACGAAAATGCTGTACGTTCTCCAGGCCTTTTTTGCCGAATTCTTCCCGTAAACAAAAATCAAAAAAGAAGGGAATCACAAGATCATCACCGGCGGCAACCCGGAAATGCTGATGTCCTGCTGCTGAATTTACGCTCAGAAGATAGTGTTCCTTATAATGGAAAATGTCGTAACGGGCGGGCAGGCTGCCCGACTTTGCCCCGCCGAATTCAACCCGTGCCAGATATCTGCCGACCCCCATATCGGTAAAATTGGCAAACTGCCGGACCTCATCTTTTCGCGAAAGGCTGGTCAGCTCATACATATCATCGGTGCTGAGGCCGATTTTACGCCCAAGACGGATTTGTTCACGGAACGTATTCCTGTAGTTGTCCAGCGTGTACATCTGCACCACGTTGGGCTGAGGCAGCTTTTTAGTTAGATCGCGCTCTATTTCATGATGCTGTCGCATCAAATGGTCCAGAAAAAATTCAATGACCTGTACTTTTAACGATTTCATGCTGAAAGATAACAAAGAGACGCCCTTGTTGCAGAACGACTTTTCCACACTGCGTCATTGCCGGGAATCAATACCTCGGCCGCTACGCTTTTTTTAGTATTTTCACTGCTAAGCGTAATCATGCGCCGCAACCAAAGCGGTGCCGACTGTATGATAAAAAGAAGCCTTCCAACACACATTGATATGATCAAATTTATGAAATGTTTAACGATACTTTGGTCCGCGATACTGCTGGCCGGATGCAGCCTGAGTGCTCAGGTAACACAGCAACAAGATGTTTGGAAACCGGATGAAGATGCCTCCTGGAACGTGGAGGGAGAACAGTGGAACAACTGGCCGGTTCAGGAAATAAGCTACACCACTTCGGAAGGAACCTGGATGAATCTGGATGTAAGCCCCGACGGCGAACATATCGTGTTCGACATGCTGGGTGACATCTACATTATGGATATCGGGGGTGGTCGGGCTCAGGCCCTGCGAAGCGGAACTGCCTATGATATTCAGCCGCGCTTCAGCCCCGACGGCAGCTATATCTCGTTCACCAGCGATGCGGGAGGAGGCGACAATATCTGGGTTATGAAACGGGACGGATCCGATGCCCGGCAACTCACTGATGAAGATTTCCGCCTGCTCAACAATGCCGTCTGGACACCGGACGGAGATTATCTCATTGCCCGCAAGCACTTTACGTCCACCCGTTCGCTGGGAGCGGGAGAGCTGTGGATGTACCATATAACCGGCGGCTCCGGGATACAGCTCGTTGAGCGCATGAACGATCAGCAGGACCTCGGTCAGCCCTTCGTTTCACCCTGCGGACGATATGTGTATTACAGTCAGGATGTCTATCCCGGCGGCATGTTTCAGTATAACAAAGACCCCAACAGCCAGATTTACGCCATCAATCGCTACGACCGGGAAACCGGTGAAACGAGGCGAATTACCGGTGGAGCCGGCGGGGCAATCTCTCCAACCCTTTCGCCCGACGGAAATAAAATGGCTTTCATCAAACGGGTCCGCACCAAATCCGTGCTTTACATCCGTGATCTTGAAAGCGGTCAGGAGCGGCCTGTTTTTGACGGGCTTAGCCGTGATCAGCAGGAAGCCTGGGCGATTTTCGGGCCTTACACCAACTTCAACTGGACACCGGACAGCAAGTCGCTGATTTTTTGGGCACAGGGCGGCATTCACCGCCTGGATACGGAGACGCTGGAGGTAAGCGAAATACCGTTCGAAGTCAACGCTTCCCACACTGTGGCCGAAACGTTGCGATTCTCCTATGATCCCGCGCCGGACACCTTCACCGCCCGGGCCATTCGCCATGCGATCACCTCTCCCGACGGATCGGTAATGGTTTTTAACGCGGCCGGTTTTCTGTGGAAAAAAGAACTTCCGAACGGAACGCCTCAGCGGCTTACATCCGACACCCATTTTGAGTTCGAGCCTTCTTTTTCATCCGACGGCACAAGCCTTCTGTATGTGAGCTGGTCGGATGAGTACATGGGCGCCATCCACCGTCTGGACCTTACGACTCCCGGAGCCGGGCCGGAAACCCTTACCGAACAGAAAGGCATTTTCCGCGAACCCCGTTTTTCGGACGACGACTCCCGGATTATTTTCAGACGGGAATCCGGAAATAACCATCAGGGGCACGCTTTCACCCTGAATCCGGGAATTTACGTGATGCCTGCCGAAGGCGGTGAAAAGCGGAAACTGCGCAGAGGCGGCTCGGATGCACGTTTCTCCGCCGACGGAGAGCGAATTTTCTTTCTCGGAGGAAGCTACCTGAACCGGGCCTACATGAGCATGGATGTGAACGGGCATGACGAACGCACCCATTTCACATCAACCTATGCCAACAATTTCGTGCCCAGCCCGGATAACAAGTGGATTGCTTTTAACGAGCTTTTCAAGGTGTACATAGCCCCGATGCCGCAGGCCGGGCGCGAGCTGAACCTTCACGCCAACACCCGGGCTATACCTGTTACGCACGTGGCCGAAGATGCGGGAATCAGCCTGCACTGGTCGGGAGACAGCAGCCGCCTCCACTGGACGCTGGGTGAAGAGTATTTTTCAGTAGAGCTGGAACAAGCCTTCGACTTTCTGAACGGTAACGCCGGTGACATGCTTCCGCTCGGTGAAAATGAAGGCAATCCGATCGGCCTTGAACTTCAGACCGATGTGCCCGAAGGTAGCATAGCATTTATAAACGCCCACGTAATTACGATGGATGACGACGACACTGTGTTTGAAACAGGTACCGTTATTGTAGAACGCAACCGCATTACGGCCGTCGGGGCAGACGGAGATGTAGCTATTCCCGATGATGCATTTGTGATCGATGCAGAAGGAAAAACCCTCATGCCGGGTATCATAGACGTCCATGCCCACGTCGGAAACTTCCGCCACGGCCTGAGTCCGCAGCAGCAGTGGGAATACTTCGCCAATCTGGCTTATGGAGTCACGACTACTCACGATCCGTCTTCCAACACCGAGATGATTTTCTCTCAGGCTGAAATGATACGTGCCGGCCACATGACGGGACCGCGTATTTTCTCTACAGGCCGAATTTTATACGGTGCAGAAGGCGACTTCAAGGCGGTCATCAACTCTCTGGACGATGCCCGCTCGGCTTTACGTCGCACAGCTGCTTTCGGTGCTTTTTCAGTCAAGAGTTATAATCAGCCCCGCCGCGATCAGCGCCAGATGGTGATGCAGGCCGCGCGCGAACAGGGCATTCTGGTGGTTCCGGAGGGCGGCTCTACCTTCACCCACAACATGAGTATGATTATTGACGGCCATACCGGTATAGAGCACAATATTCCGATTTATCCGGCCTATAATGATGTATTGTCGCTTTGGAGGGCTACCGAGGTAGGATACACTCCCACGCTTGTGGTCAACTACGGCAGCGTGAGCGGAGAATATTACTGGTATCAGCATACCAATGTGTGGGAAAAAGAACGCCTGCTGAGCTTCACCCCGCGCGGAGTTGTTGACAGCCGGTCGCGCCACCGCACCATGATTCCCTACGAAGAGTACGAAGCCGGCCACATGCGGAGTGCCGCTCTGGCCCGGGATTTGTATGAAGAAGGTATTCTGGTGAACGTTGGCGGCCACGGACAGCTTCAGGGTCTTGCCGCTCACTGGGAATTCTGGATGTTCGAACAGGGCGGAATGAGCCCGATGCAGGCGTTGCGCTCGGCCACCATTAACGGGGCGCGATACATCGGCCTGGGTGAGCACATCGGTTCACTGGAAGCAGGTAAACTTGCCGATCTCATTCTTATAAACGGCAATCCGCTTCTCAATCTTCGCGAAACAGAGTTCGTTACGCATACCATGATTAACGGCCGGCTTCATGATGCCGAAACGCTTCACGAGATCGGAAACTACAACCGGGAACGGCTTCCATTTTGGTGGGAGCGCGACGGCTACGATGCCCGCTTCGACTGGCATGCCGTTACCGAAGCCGACGGAAATGCCCGCTGTGTTTGCGGAGCAGGACAATCCGTCCACTGAGTGAGCTAAACGCTCTTGAGTAGATGGGTTCAAAAGCCGGCTGCATACGTATCGTATGAAGCCGGCTTTTTTTTGGAAAAAATCGTCTTTCATCCATTCGTCAGAGAAAAAATGTGGAATCCTGTCCGATTTAGAAGCACAAGTTGTTTGCAAGGGAATTTCCAAGTCTGCAAAGCATTTATTGTAACCGATTGCCTTCCATAACATTAAGAGAATAAACGGCCAATAGAACCCACAAAGCCTGATTTTTAGCCAATCCGGAGTATTTTTTTTGAACGATGACGAGGTCATTCCGGTTTGACAGTGCATATCAAAATTAACATCCACCAATGATCTTTCGCAATGCTGGATACTTCATCAGAATTACAGAGTGTACAACAGAACGGTCAATCAAATCAAAACTCCTTGTTAAACGCATCACCTGAAGGAAAAAAAGAGTTGGATTCCGACGCCGAGCCGACCCGTAATTTTTATGAGTTATCATGCAATATTCTTTCTCTGTCTTTTCTTGAGGACGAAGAAGAGATCTATTCTATGGAAGATCTCAAGGAAAAATATTGAATGTATAAAGGAGATATCATATTAGTACCTCTCTCCTATCCGAACCGATCTGATGACCGGCTTAAACTGGTTCCTGCACTCGTGCTCGGCGTGGATGACGAAAGCGCCACCATTTCGTTTATTATTGCAAGAACGATGCTTCAAGATGACTGTGACCTCATTTTGCACCCGAAAAAAGGGAACGGCCTGAAGCGCAGATCCATCGTTAAGCTAAACAAGCTTTTAACTATCGATCGTGAATTTGCAGTCGGGCGGCTTGGAACGCTTTCCACACGTGAGATGCGGGAACTCAACCTGCGGCTGCACCAGGTTTTCAGCCTTGATATAGCCTGACGCCCTGATTGGAATTAATCTGAAACATTAACATATTGCGCGGCATTAAAACCGGCTGCTCGAAAAGGCCGGGTGCTTTTTAATTCCAGACTTACGCGCGGGTTGATGCTGTACACACCGGTTAGTATTATTGTGGGCGCAATATTGGTTGCCGACGCTCTTCATTTGCTCAAAAACGACGGAAAAACCGATAAGTTCAACTCCTTCACTTCCTCTGTTGAAGTGGTTTGGTTTATCATCAGCCTTGTACAGCTGTTTACGATGGAGCTTTACGGTCTTGCTTTGGTGATACCGGTGCTGTATGTCTCTTACGTGATTGCCGGGTTTACAGCAACCTTCGTTATGATGCGGCAGTTTGAATCGGTGGAGGAGATTCAGAATATTCAGGTACCCGACAGTTTGCTTTACACTTCGCTCTGTTTCGGCTTGATTTTCGCCGGAGCAAATATCACTCTGCTGATTTTCCAGTAAAACGACCCGTCGTCCCGCTAAAACCGGACCTTATACAATTCATCGCTGAAATGCGTAACTTTATGCACATCAGTCGGTTTGATTTACAGCCGGATATCATGCAAATTTTTTCTGCTTAAAACAGGGCATAGCCTGAACGCCAGGCCCGAAAATTGCCGTTACACTGTCTCAGTATCAATATCCCGACCAATCTTGCGTTTTTAGAACGATACGTTTAGTTACTCTAAATTGCAGTTTATCAGTCAACCTACTTCAACCTGAACACCTTTGGTTTACGTAACCCGAAAAACTCATTTCAATGCTTCCCACCGCCTTCATAATCATGAGAAGTCGGATGAATGGAACCGCAAGACATTCGGAAAGTGCAATTATCCGAACTGGCACGGCCATAATTATGTTCTTGAAGTTACGGTCCGCGGCATACCTGACCCTGACACAGGTTACGTTATCGATTTGGGTATCCTGAAAGAAATAATGAAACGCCGTATTGTGGACAAATGCGATCACCGGAACCTGAATCTTGACGTAGATTTTTTAAAAGGGATAATCCCATCCACAGAAAATTTAGTTAAACAGTTTTACCATGAGCTGCTGGATGAAATCAAAGCTCATGCTTCAGACGGTTCCGAACTCTACTCTGTGAGGCTTTTCGAAACCGAACGCAACTTCGCTGAATACCGGCCATAACATCCGTTTAAAAAAACTTATAAGACGAAAGAAGCACATACCATTTAATTTATGATTACTTCAAACCTGAAGCGTATTTACGATCCGACTTTTGTGGCAACCGACGAATACAAGCAATCACTGCCGGATCTTCAAAACGGCCCTTCCTCCCTTATTGAGGGGGCCAATGTTCCTATTCAGCAAGTCGGCATTTCGAATTTCAAGCTTCCGCTAAAGTTCGCTACTGCCGATGGCGAGCCTGTGATGCTGGAAGTATCGGTTGACGGCTATGTCGGGCTTGATGCGGGCAAAAAGGGAATCAATATGAGCCGCATCATGCGCTCTTTCTACAATTTCAAGGATGAAGTTTTCGGTCCCGAAATTCTGGAATACATTCTGAAGATGTATAAAGAAGACCTCCATGCCAGAGAGAGCTACCTGAAGCTGAGCTTTAACTATCCGATGATGAAAAAAAGCCTGCGTTCCGGTCTGGAAGGATATCAGTATTACGGCGTGTCGCTGGAAGCAAGCATGGATGCCCAAGACCGGGTTACGCATTTTATCCACCTGGATTTTGAATACAGCAGTGCCTGCCCCTGTTCTTATGAACTGGCCGAGCATGCACGGGAAACCCGCGAAGTTGCCGCCATACCCCACAGCCAGCGGTCAGCGGCCTATATTACGGTACAACTGAGGGACAAAGCCGAACTATCCATTGAGGAATTGGTTGAACTTTGCCGTGATGCCCTTCACACCGAAACACAGGTTATGGTAAAACGTGAAGACGAACAGGCCTTTGCCGAGCTGAACGGAGCCTATCAAAAGTTTGTGGAAGATGCCGCCCGCCTGCTTTTCAGCAAACTGGACCCGCACCCGGCCGTCAAAGATTTTGTTGCCCGTTGTGTACACATGGAAAGCCTCCACAGCCACGATGCAGTCAGCCGGATTTGCAAGGGTGTTCCTTGCGGATTGAGGTGAGTGTAGCTTAGCTTCATCGAGGAAGCTGGAGAAAATGCAACTTTGTTAAACAGTGCTTTCACTCATTTTACTGCCTGATAATGATAACTATTTAGAGGGCTTGTTCGAATACAGTCATATTTAAACGATATGACTGTTATTTTTTTAAATTGGTAAATTAGTTGAACTTTGTTTAGGATGTTTAAACATTCCATCAACTAATTACATGCATACAGAGGGCCCATAATGAAAGTTGTGTTTTACTCGAATGTGTCTCCTTTTCGTCGGGAAAAAGTGGGAGGGCAGAAACATCTATGAGGTTAATAGCTGAAGAGCTGGCCGGAATCGGGATTTCGGCTACCTATATCACAAAGAACAACCATCAAACAGAAACCCTGTACAATTACGAACGCATTAACGGCGTAGAGGTTATTACAATTGGAAGAAAGCATTTTTATCTCAGACTGGTAAATTGGTACACCCGGCTAAGCGGTAAGAGTATCAACTATTTTCATTGGGCTACCGGCCGCTTACTAAAAAAAGTGAGACCTGATATTGTATATACCTATTATCTGCATAACGAATGCGTCTACTTCCTTGAAAACAGAGATTCTCTGGGTTATAAATTTGTTCTTCGGGTTGCAGGACAGCTTTGGTTCGAACAAATTCAGCGTGATCCTTCTCTGCAGAAGAGATATCAATTTATCTTTAACAAACTGGATGCCTTTAACTTTCTGACGAAGCAGAATAAACAACTATTTCTGGACTCAGTTAAGAAACTTGGAATGAATGCCGAGGTGCAGGAAAAAGATGTTATACTCGATATCGGAATTCGTACCAAAACCGGAAATAGCAGTCAGTGGAGTTTGCCCCAAAAAATGCCGTTTAGAATGGTTATGGCATCGAGGTTTGCCGATTATGCCAAACGCCAGGATTTACTTATTGAGGCCGTATCCTTGCTACCGGACAAGTATAACGTTCGTCTCGACCTTCCGGGGTATGGCGAAAAAGCAAAATACTACTCTGATCTTATTGATAAAAAATCACTTGGAAACAGAATAAGCATATTGCCCTTTATGCAACAGGAAGAGTTGTGGCAATATATACAAGACTGCCACTTACTATGCCATGCCTGTAACCATGAAGGATTGAGTAAAATAATTCTCGAATCCATGGGCATTGGTACACCGGTCCTTGTTTCTGATGTAATTCCGCTCAGCGAATACATAACTGATCACGAGAACGGCTTCCTGGCTAAAAACACACCGGAAGGCTGGGCTGAAAAAATCAAATATCTTTATGATAATCCTTCGCTCCTCGAAAAGACATCGGCAGAGGGGAAAAAATATATCGAACAGCACTATGATTCCGGGAAAAGAGTTCAGGATTATGCAGCTTTTTTCAACACACTGGCAGGACCGAACTAACTACAACTCCATTAATTTTCAAGTTGCATATTCCCCGGCTGAAAAGACATTGTCTGAAATATGTGCTTGATCTTTTGTCCGGGAAAACTACTGTGCATTTCTCCTTTCTGTAATTGCTTACGGCTGCATAGGCTCTGACCCTTCAAGGGTATCGCGGCCGGTTACCGGTCTTAGGGTGTGCATGCCCGAAGACTCGTTATAAGCGATACGGAATACCGCCGCAGGATCATTGGACTGAAATGTGCCGGTCAGACGCTCTCCCGTAAAGTTGAAGCGAAAATAGCCGGTATGCGGTTCCTCAAACTGACCTTCAAGAGATACCGGCGGTGTTGACAACCTCCCTTCAATTAACGTAACCCTCATGGTTACTTCGCCCACCGGTTCGGGCAGTTCAAGGGTGATGGTTTCATCTCGGGTAAGCTGTTCCCGCCGGTTCATCAAATACTGCGCCTCTGATTCAAAATCATCGGGACTAACGGCCTCGTCGGGCTCATAATCCTCAGCGGCCTGCTCTATCTCTTCAGCCGGAGGCGTTTGGTCGGTGCACGAAACGATACCGGCCACCAAGAATATCACACTAAATACTACTGCAAATTTAAATTGAACGGCTGATATAAATTTCATAACAAAAAAGATTTTTGAATATTTATAACTATAGTGATTGTTATTCTTCGCCTAAATGATCTTGAAGTAAATCCAGACCAGGTATAAATTGATAATGCTTTTGATTCTTGCTGATCATTTTTGTTTTGGTTTCAATTGCAGTTGCAGCAATCAGCATATCATTAATATCAACTCCATGACTGAATCTGAATTTCTTCATCAGCTCATAGTCCTTTTCAAGCATAGACATTGACTCAAAAGCATTTTCTTTGTCAAGACCGAAATCGATTGAAATATCTGTATCAATGACTACCGGCTGAGTCATAAGAGATCTTAGTTTGCCCAACGGCTTTTACGAAGCTCACTTACCCACTTCGTACTATCCTGAAGGTCATCACGATCTTTCAAAACCCCTCTGAATGAACTTTCAAC
>PXDL01000092.1 GCA_003566395.1 Balneolia bacterium
ATCCCGGAATTTCACTTGAAAATTTTGAGGCGATGGCTGATGAGGCGAACTCACTGGGCATAGAATTTTCCGGCCACATTTCGCACGGAGTTGGGCTGGTGCGGTCACTTGAAGCAGGGCAAGGATCGATTGATCACCTCGATCGCTATATGGAATATCTTTCAGGTGAAGCTGCAAATCGGGAAGATCCGCCAATTATCTATTTCGGGTACGATCTGGTTCCCTACGCAGATGAAGCACTCATCGAAGAAGCAGCCCGAATCACCAGGGAAGCCGGAGTCTGGAATGTACCAACAAACACCCTGCTCGATAATATTTTCAACCCGTCTCTTTCTGTATTTGAAATGCGCGAATGGCCGGGAATGGAGTATATCCCCTCAAACACTCTTGAAAACTGGGTAAATTTTGTGAATAATATTCGCTCTGACGAAAAGTACGATGTAACCCAGGCTGAGCGGTTTTTGGAGATCAGAAAAAAACTTACGTATGCATTGCATAAAGCAGGCGCAGGTATCATGCTGGGTGCCGATGCTCCTCAAATTTTCAATCCACCTGGGTTTTCTGCGCACAGAGAGCTACAGCTTTTGGTTGATGCAGGGCTCACACCATTTGAAGCTTTGAAAACAGGTACCGTTAATGTTGGTATCTATCTGGATGAAGAGGATAGAACCGGAATTATCGCTCCGGGATACAGGGCTGATTTGATTTTTCTTACGGCTAATCCGCTTGAAACACTTCCATTTCAGGATTATATCGAGGGTGTAATGTACAACGGCGTTTACGCCGACAGAAGCGAGATTGATGAACACCTCGAAAGGGTGAAATCTTCTCTTGAGTGATGATGCATCTCGTCTTCGTTACGGCTCACTCCGTTTCGCCTCACTGCGCTCGATGTGACGTATTGGGTAGTTTTTTGGTGTTTGCCCCGTCAGTTCGATCGCAGCCCCGACGCTGTGTTTATCGGGATGAAGTCGAGAACCTGTATTTAAGGCAACACTTTCTCCATGAACAAGAGCATCTCGACGTCGTTACGGCTCACTCCGTTACGCCTCACTGCGCTCGATGTGACGGCGTGAAGTTGAGAACCTGTATTCAAGAAAACAAAACATCAGCACCCTTCCCCTGAGAAATGAGAGAACGGTAGGAATTCAATTCCTTTTTGACATTTTCATCAGTCAGATCCAGGGTAATACCTTTTTCTGCGGCCATATACGCGGCCTGAACAAGGAAGGTTACTTCCGCACCATACTCAAAATCGAGCATGGCATCTTTGCCGGCCAGAAAAGAATCCACAGCGTCCTGTGTTTCTGTGGTGTATCCGTAAAAATCAGCTTCATTACTGTGTACAGACAGCAGGCCTCTCGACGCTGTGGACTTTTCCAGCGCAGTTTCGGCATCGGCAACACCTTCGGCAGCTTCATCACCTACAAAAATTTCAACCGGAGAGATCAGGGAATTTACTTCCATGGCATAGCCGGGGCCTATGGCATCCATCCAGAGGCGCAAGCCCTGTTTATCGTACATCCAGGAATTTGTGAATTGCCCCTTTACAAGCTGCCCGGTTTCAGGGTTTTTGAACGTGATAATTCCTGTTACAAAATCCTCAGCGGGTGTTTTTGTATAATCCACCCCGAACTTGTCGAGCAATTGCCGTCGGTATTTCGGTTGGCCCCACTTTAAAAGCGATGTATCGCACTGGATGGCCACCGGCTTGAGAAATGTATTTGGTTTGCCTTCGGGGGTGAGAATATGCCGGCATACAGCAATGCTGTGGCACCCCATATCAGAAAGAACACCACCACCCTGCCGGGTTGGATCCCAAAACCAGGTACTGTGCGGCCCTGCATGCTCCTCTGTGCTGCGGGCCAGGGTGAAATCCCCCATCACGTTTTGCTGTGGACGAAGCTGGCTTAATGCGTTATTAATTGCGTTCATATGAAGTTGATTCTCGAAATAGGATGTTCGCAAATTTGCTCCCCTTGCAAGTTCCACCATTTTTTTAGCCTCTGCCACTGTTCTTCCGAGTGGTTTTTCACATATTACACCTTTTAGAGGAGCTCCCGCTTTCACAGCTTCAGCTATTTCTTCCATGATGGCAAGCCTTGTATAATTTGGTGAGAAAATCACAACGGCATCACAATGGTTGCAAAGCTCTTTTACAGATTTAAAAAGTTTAGGCTCTCCCAGCCGATTCTCTTTTGCGTATGCTGCGAGTTCTTTAGCGCCTGAACGGTCATAAATTGCGGTAAGCTCGCAATGGCGAACCTGTTTCATAGCTACGGCTAAAAATCTGGCAATAAAACCTGATCCGATATATCCAAGTCTCAATGTTTTCATACGTAATAGTGCTTCAGTGTTAATTTTGGGTTAAATATTATTCTTTACCAACCCGATCTTCAAGTTTCCATATTTCTGTTTTAAAAAGCGATCGTGAATCTGCAGTTCGGGAAAAGAGTGCGTTGATTTCGTTGTCATCTAAATCCGGATGGGCAATGCGGGCAAGATCAATCCCGGCGCCGATGGTTAAATCGCCCAGATTGTCATAATAGTCAACGGTGCTGTAGGTGTAATGGCGTGCATCACCTGCGGGGTAGTAAAGTGTGTACATGGCCCAGCTGTTCAGAATTTGCTGAGCTACACGAACCTCATGTATGCCTCCCCAAAAATTGAGTTCCATATCTTCGTGTTCACCGCTGCCGCCGCGAGCATCAAAAAAGTTTTTGGTAATGTAATTACCCAGGGGAAGGTGCTGGTTTTCATCCTGAATAATTCCGTTAATCTGCCAGATTTCGGTTCTCACCACTTCCCGCGATGTCCGCGTTTGATCATAAAATTCATTCAGATCTTTATCCGGATATACTTCCTGCACAAGATCATTCAGCATGTAATAATCAATTTTTTCAAAGTCATCAAAATAATTTACAGCTATGTAGTTGTAAGGCACAT
>PXDL01000415.1 GCA_003566395.1 Balneolia bacterium
CCTTATATTGACCCATCTCAATGTACTGTAAAACAACCTTAGGAGGTTACCCAACACATGGCATTATCATTATCCAAAATTGAAGAGCTATTAGGCAGCGATGCAGAGTCATTATTAAATCATACGTGTAAAACCATCCCGAAAGACACGGTTCATCTTCCATCACCCGATTTTGTAGATAAAATCTGGACCAGCTCCGACCGCAGCATCCGCGTTCTGCGCAACCTGCAGTCGATTTATGGTCACGGACGTCTTGGTGGTACCGGCTACATGTCTATTCTTCCCGTAGATCAGGGAATAGAGCACTCCGGTGGTGCTTCTTTCGCCAAAAACCCCGCTTACTTCGATCCTGAAAATATTGTGAAACTGGCGATCGAAGGCGGTTGTAACGCCGTGGCATCAACCTACGGCGTGCTTGGTTCGGTGGCCCGCAAATATGCCCACAGAATTCCGTTTATTGTGAAAATCAACCACAACGAACTGATGACCTTCCCGAACAGTTTTGATCAGATTATGTTCGGTACGATTGAAGAAGCCTACGAAATGGGTGCCGCAGCTGTAGGGGCAACCATTTACTTTGGTTCGGAAGAATCCAGCCGCCAGATTGTTGAAGTGGCGCAGGCATTTTCTTATGCGCACGAGCTTGGCATGGCCACCATTTTGTGGTGCTATACACGCAACAACGCGTTCAAAAAAGACGGCGTTGATTATCACGTTGCCGCAGACTTAACGGGCCAGGCCAACCATCTTGGTGTTACTATTGAAGCAGATATCATCAAACAAAAACTTCCTGAGACTAACGGTGGCTTTAAGGCGCTGAACGTAGGCGATTCATCCTATGGAAAACTGGATGAGCGTATCTATACGGAGCTAACTACCGACAATCCGATCGATCTCACCCGCTATCAACTGGCCAACTGCTACATGGGCCGTGCCAGCCTGATTAACTCCGGCGGTGCTTCAGGTGATACCGACCTTGCGGATGCTGTAAAGACAGCCGTCATTAACAAGCGTGCCGGCGGATCGGGCCTCATTAGTGGCCGGAAAGCGTTTCAGCGTCCGATGAAAGAAGGTGCTGAATTGCTGCAAACTATTCAGGATGTGTACCTTAGCGATGATGTTACCATCGCCTGATAATTGATTTCCTGAGCTATCCGGAACCGGGCGCAAAGTCCGGTTCCTTTTTTTTATCACAGAACAGACGACTTCATGCCACAAAACCGCATTTGTGCGCTATTCGATATTTCTTACCCGATTATTCAGGCCGGAATGGTTTGGTGCTCGGGCTGGAAACTGGCGTCCGCTGTTTCGGAAAAAGGCGGCCTCGGCATCATAGGGGCCGGATCTATGTATCCCGAAGTGTTGCGCGAGCATATCACTAAGCTTAAGAAGGCCACGGATAAACCGTTTGCTGTAAACGTGCCGCTTCTCTATCCGGATATCGACAAACATATGGCGGTAATCGAAGAGCTTGACGTGCCGATTGTGTTTACCTCTGCCGGTAATCCTTCCACATGGACCCCCTGGCTGAAAGAGCGAAATATTAAAGTCGTACATGTGGTGCCCAATGTGAAACTGGCCCGTAAATGCGAAGAAAAAGGCGTTGATGCCGTAGTTTGCGAAGGATTTGAGGCGGGCGGACATAACGGGAAAGATGAGATAACCAGCATGTGCCTTATTCCTCAGGTTGCCGATGCCGTATCGATCCCGGTGATTGCCGCCGGCGGAATCGGAGACGGTCGTGCCATTGCCGCTGCTTTTGCCCTCGGAGCCGACGGTGTGCAAATCGGATCCCGCTTTGCAGCCACACGGGAGTCTTCCGCCCATAACCTTTTTAAACAGGCCGTCGTAAAGGCCGACGATACGGCCACCCGGCTCACCATGAAACAAGTTGTACCCGTCAGGCTTATCAAAAATCACTTTTATGAACGGGTTGAACAGGCCGAGCAGCGTTGTGCCGATGCTAAAGAGCTTCGGGTACTGTTAGGCCGCGGACGGGCCAAAGCCGGTATTTTCGAAGGTGATCTTGATGAAGGTGAGCTGGAAATCGGCCAGATATCGGGACTGATCAACGATATACCCTCGGCTTCCGATCTAATTGACCGATTGCTTGATGAATACCGGCACGCTGTTGTTACCTTACCCCAACTTGGACCTTCATCACCGAATTGACAAATTACTTTCCATTTTTGACGTTTTCCTAAACGCCCCGGCATTTGCAAAATAAAAGCATTCATACTGCACAAACGCCCAAGGATCTGTTATCGAGTAAGTACCTGTTTATCTCGATTTCGCTGAGTGTAATTGCTACCGCAGTGGTGCTGTATTTCACCTATACGCCCGAAGGGTTTGAGTACGTGCGGCTGAAGCGTATGCCGGGTCTTGTAATTGCAGTTTTTGTATTATTTCTGAAGATCTGGTTTACGGCTGCTAAAATCAGGTATCTGGCAGAAGGCAAGGTAAGCTGGACGGGTGCATTCCGGATTGTGATAACCTGGGATTTTGCTTCAGCTATAACGCCTTCGACCATAGGAGGGGCCCCGCTGGGAATTTATGCGATGACGCGGGAGCATCTTCCGCTGGGAAAAGCAAGCGCCATCACCCTGTACTGTCTGCTCCTCGATCAGATCTTTTATGTGATGATTATTCCGGTTTTACTGATAGCCGGAATTTATCTGGAAGTTATCCCTGACGGAACCGGGATTATCGGGAAATCAGCTATGGGTCTGGTTTATGTTAGTTTGCTGGCCTATGGTCTTCTGCTGGCATACGGCGTACTTGTAAACCCGGATTCCCTCAAGAAAGCGATGCAGTTTCTGTTCAGGCTCCCCATCTTAAACCGCTATTCAGAGATGGTGGAGCGGGAGCTGGATAATCTGGTGAAAACATCGGAAGGCTTGCGGAAAAAACCTTTTTCATTTTTGTTTAAAGCCTATGTACTGGCC
>PXDL01000549.1 GCA_003566395.1 Balneolia bacterium
ACTACATCCATTTTGAATTAACCCTCTCCCAATCAGCATAAGTATCGTTTCATCACAAACGAACTCTCTAAGCCATGTCATACACTTTGCGGAGCGTCCACTCTACGCCTACCAAAAGAATAACTACGAAAAACCACCAAACGCTGTGATGGGCTCGCCGTGAGGTGGTGAAGGTTTTGGTCCTGAATTCATCAAAACCCCGCTCGCGAAGTTCGTTGTGGAGCTCCTCAATTTGACCGAAGGTGAAAAAAGCGCCGTCCGTGGATTCGGAAATGAACTGAAGCAGTCCGTCTCGTCTTACGGTATCCATAAACTCGAGTACGCTCTCGTTTACAGAAAACGAGCCGGTCACGCGATCAATTTCTGTATTTCCGCGCTGGGCTACGGCTTCGTAATTGTAAGAACCGGCAGGTAGTGCGCTGGATTCCAGGCTGTGTCGTCCCGAGCCGATGTTGCGCATCAGAAAATCCAGCGAATCAATAGTATCTCCGTCAATAGTAACGTTCACTCTTGCTTCCTGATCGGGTTGACCTGTTTCGGTTTGTACCGTAGCGCGAAATGTTACCGGTTCGCCTTCATCAAAAGAACTGCGCGTAGGTGAAAACTCAAGCAGGTTTTCGGATACTCCGGTTCCGGTCCATTTCACCAGATTGTTCATCAATTGTTTGTAATAATCCCTGAATTCGGCCGATGTGGACTGTTGCCACAAATGCCACTGCCAGGCATTGAGCTGGGCAACGCGGTTATTGCCTATTTGCTGGACCGATAACATCGGCGAACCGGTCAGCTCGCTGCGATGGCTGACCATCAGCAAGTCAAGTGCAAGAGAGGCCGAAGTGAAATTACGCAGCGGACCGCGAAGTTCAGGCGCGCGTCCGAAATCCGGCTGTTCCCCCTCGATGTCGAATATAGGGTGCTCTTGCTGCTCACGATTGCCGGAGGGAAGAATATTACCGACAGGACTCTGCCCTGTACGCCGGAGAGGGGAAAGGTTGTCCGTGGCGGATTCTATGGCTCCAAGTTCGGTCCCGGACAGCGAGAGCAGCAGTATATTGGTTTGTGAAGCCAGTTCTGCAATCTGCTGCCTGATGCTTTCATCCATACGAGGATGAGGATAACCGTGTAGGATTACCAGGTCGAGCGTGTCGGCCTGCTCGGGAAGCGCTCCGCCTATAAAACGGCTTCCGCCCACCCAGGTTCTGTTGGCAAGGATGACGGCTTCATCGGTAGCAAGGAGATTTCGCAGAGAGCTTACATCAGGATGGATTTCGAAAGCGGCGTGTAAAATCCGCATCTGATCATCCACCACATCAATCGTAAATGAGTACTGATTATTAGCCGTGGTCCATTCGTCGCCGATTGCAGGAATCTGTATTCGGAACTGTTCGGTACCTTCTTCTTCAAATTCCACTTCAAAATCGAGGGTGTGGATCGAACGGGATTCGGTGGTCTGTACGGTTTTGATCTCTTCAACCTGCCCGTTTCGCAGCAGCTGAACTTCAATAGAGCGATCCGGAAAGCCGTCGTTAAGAATCTCGGCCTGAATCATCCCGCTGGAGTTGGTGTAGGCTGTGGAATTATAGACCACGTTCCGCACCATCACATCACGCACGGCCGAGGTGTCGCCCACCGCTACGGTAAAAAAGGGAATACCGGTTCGCTCGGCGGCGCGTGTGGGATCAAGGCCGCGGTTAAAAATACCGTCGGTAACTAAAACTACGGCATCGGGTGTGGATGTTTGCTGGTTGAAGCTGACCAGAGAACGGTTCATGTTGGTCACGCTACCGTCAAGGGGAAGGGAGTCCGGCGTGGTGGAGAAAAGATCGCTGTCAAAACCGAACACCTGATAGCGAGTGGAGGTGGTGTCGCTAAGGTTCAGTGAGTCAATGAGTTCCCGCATGGCCTCATCACCCTGCCATTCGCCTTTTTCTATGGTGAGGCTGCGCGAGTTATCGAGCACTACTACGATTTCGTTTTTGAGGTCGCGGCTGTCCTCAAATTCATAAACAGGATTAAACAGCAGAAAAAGCAGCAAAAATACTGCCGCAGCACGCAGAAATATAGTGACCCCTTTTACAGGGGCCGGAAGGCGTTTGTTGCCTCTGTAGGTCCACCACCCGACACCGGCTGAAAACAGAACGGCAAGGGCCAGAAGCAATATGGCAAAATCGGATTCAAATCCGGTTATCATGAAGAGAGTTAGGCCTGTGCTTCTTTAATGATGCGATTTATGAGCTCTTCAGGTTTGATGCCTTCGGCCTCGGCTGCATAATTATTGACCACCCTGTGGCGCAGTACGGGGACGGCAATGGCGTTGATGTCTTCTTCGGTTACGTTGAATCGTCCCTGAGATAGCGCACGGGTTTTACCCCCGAGAATCAGATACTGGGAGGCGCGTGGTCCGGCTCCCCATGTCATGTACGTATTTACGAAGTCCGGGGCATGTTCGGTTCCGGGGCGGGTCATATTCACGACTTTCACGGCGTAGTTCAACACGCTCTCGGGCACCGGTACCTGACGCGTAAGCTGCTGAAATTCTGAAATCTCTTTAGCCGAAAGAATGGATTTCACTTCGGTGTCTTTGCCGGAAGTGGTACGGCTCACAATTTCAACCTCTTCCTCAAAGCTGGGATAGTCAAGCCAAAGATTGAACATGAAACGGTCGAGCTGGGCTTCAGGCAGGGGATAGGTTCCTTCCTGTTCAATGGGGTTTTGCGTGGCAAGCACAAAAAAGGGTTTATCGAGTTGATAGGTGGTGCCCGATGCCGTTACGTGATATTCCTGCATGGCTTCAAGAAGGGCGGCCTGCGTTTTTGGCGGCGTACGATTGATTTCATCGGCCAGAATGATATTTGCGAAAATCGGTCCTTTAAAAAACTTGAACTCTTTTTTCCCGCTAACAGCGTCCGAATCGATTATTTCAGTACCGGTAATATCTCCCGGCA
>PXDL01000400.1 GCA_003566395.1 Balneolia bacterium
CGATGCCAACCGATGGGCGCCGGTTTTTATCGGAACAGCTACGGAGCA
Organism: Balneolia bacterium; assembly: GCA_003566395.1. Lineage (GTDB taxonomy): Bacteria > Bacteroidota > Rhodothermia > Balneolales > Cyclonatronaceae > Cyclonatronum. The sequence goes on from PXDL01000400.1 coordinate 49, forward strand.
AGCCGACTATATGGCCGAGTCTTTCAGCCGGGCTTTCACCGAAAACACCTACCAGTTTAACGGTCTGACCATTCACCGTCTCTACTTCAGAGAAGGTGATCTATATTACCTCGTGCAGCTGGGCGACTGGCTGGTGGCATCGCCTCACAGCAGAGCAATTGAGGCCACTGTCCGCAGCTTTACCGGCAGCGAATCCGCCATGTCATTATCCGGCTCGGTCTCACCTGAACCCGGGGCCTACTTCAACTTTCCGAAAACGGGAAGCCTGGCCAGGCAGCTCGGGGCTGTTCGGTTCAGGCCGAATATAAAAGATGCCTTCAACGGGCTTGAACCGGCACCGCTTTCCATTGAGCGGGAAGGATCGGGAACCGAACAAGTCACGCGTATAAGGGCAGTAAGCGCCATTCAGGAGTCAAAGTCCTCTTTTATTGATGCGATTAGCAAACATCCCGCTTCCCTTCGGATGGATCGCTATATTCCTTCTGATGTAGCCGTGTACGGTATGTTACCGGCCGGCAGTTCTATCAACGTACCTGATAGCTTTGAGCCCGAATCAGGACTCGACAGCCTTTTTACCGATCGTCCGAACAGGCTCAGCAATATCGCATCAGCAGTTGGTGGTGAAATAGCTTTTGCCGGTTTTCACACCCTTGGATTTTCACCGCTGGAGGAAACCGTATTCATTCGGCATATTTCTGACCGCAACACCCTGCGCAGCGAGCTTGAACGGCTCTCGGACGACGGATACGGCCTTAAAGGTCAGAACACCTATACCTTTAGAAGCAGCCTGCTTGCCCGCACATTGGGCAGCGACCTCTGTCCCTATCAGGATTTCGTGGTGGGCATCACAGGTGATGTGGTGATACTTGCACCCCGAACCGGACTTATTCAACGCGTACGAAACGATATTTCACAACGGCGGGTGTTGTTTTATGATGACGACTACCTGGCGCTTCGCAGGCAACATCCCGAAGAGCTTAGCGGCTTTTTTTATGCCGATAACCAGAACTTCCGGTCATTTATTGAGCCATTTACAGATCCGGCTGGAAACGCACTCAGATACGCTAATTACTTCGATATCGCCGCCATTTCTGTTGTTCGTGATAATCAGGAACTTGCCTTCAGCGCGCACCTGCACCAATTGGAGCGCCGTTCACGTCCGTTCGCAGACCGGTGGTATTACCCGTTTTCCAACGCCAACCTGACAGGTCCGGCAACAATCGGTAATTTGTTCCAGGAATCCAGAAACGATATCGTATTTGCCACAACCAACAACCGGGTCATAGCCCTTGCATCCGACGGAACCGAACTTTTTACCGTTTCGACGGGTCAGGACCGGCCGATTGGTTCGCCTATTCTTTTCGACTGGTATGCCAATAATCAGACGGCCATTCTCATTGCAGCAGGGAACAAGGTTTACGGATGGAATAACCGCGGGCAATTGCTTCCAAATTTCCCTTTTGAGCTTTCCGAAGACATCACCTCTCCTCTTTTGATTGCCGATGTAAGCCGAAGCGGGCAGCCCGAAGCCGTAGTTGCCACAGCCGACCGTCAGCTTCATGTATTAACCGGCCGCGGAAACAACCTGAACGGATGGCCGCAAACCACCAACAGCGTGATTCGCCACCAGCCGGTTTTTGAAGCGATGGACGGGCGGCACAGCATTTGGGCTTTTTCAGAAAATGCCATTTTCGGATGGAACTCGAACGGTAATGTACGCGATGGCTTTCCTGTTTTCGCAGACGCCCCGCTTACGGGTAAACCCGTTCTCGACAGCGGCCATCTGTTTGCAGGAGGAGCCGACGGCAAGCTTTATGCTGTTACGCCTAACGGTATTTTCGACTCCGATATTAGAAGCTCACTCGAAGGAAACGGCGGCACAAATTCCTTCACGGTTGAAGCAGTTGAAGCCTCATCCAGTCCGTTACGGGCTACTTCGGTGCATACCCTTCGGGTTCCCGTAATCTCCGATAACGACAATGCGAACACCGAACAAGGTTCCCAAACGGAAATCCAAACCCTGATTGCAGCCTTCAGCGACAACGGCTCTGTATTTCTTTATGATAAAAGGGGGAGACTGCGCTTTACACAATCCGCAGGCCGGCCGCTCAGAACGAATACTCCGCTTATCATTACCGACTTGAACCGCGATAACAAACCCGAGCTACTGGTTGTAACCGAAGTCGGACGCATGTATGCCTGGACGGTAGAAAACGGCACTTCATTCCAGGAATTACCTTCAACGGCCGTGCACTATCCGTTGGCGGGCAGGCTTGGAGCCGACGGATTAATGAATATTATTGCGGGAACCCGAGACGGAATCCGAAGCTGGGCTCTTGGTCAGTAAGCTAAATTTCTTTTATTATAAGATGGCTTTCAGGGCGTCGTAAGGCTTTTCGTAGGTGAACGAAAACCCTTCATTTTGGAGCTTTTCGGGTATCACCCGTTGGCTTGCGATAAGTGCGGAGGTGGCTTCGCCAACCAGTAAACGAAGTGCGAATTCAGGAACCGGGAAAAACGAAGGGCGGTTCATCACCTTGCCCAGATTTTTTGCAAACTCCTTCATAGAAACCGGATTCGGAGCGCTAACGTTAAAAATGCCTTCAAAATCCGGTTTTGTGGCAGCGAACCAAAACGCTTCGCAGACATCCTGCATATGCACCCAGGGAAAGTATTGCTTCCCGTTACCCAGCGGACCTCCGACAAATAATGAAAACGGTGTGATCATTTTTTCCAGCGCGCCCCCGGTTTTATCAAGTACGATTCCCAGACGCGGAATCACCAGGCGCACGCCCGTCGATTCTATTTCCAGCGCCTCTTCTTCCCACTGCATACAAACGCGGGCAAGAAAATCGTCTCCCGCCGGCTGTTTCTCATCCAGCTTTTCCGCTCCGCGAGACCCGTAATACCCTACTGCCGATGCAGAGAGCAGTACTTCAGGCTTGCGCGAAGCTTTTGCGATAGCTTCAACAACCGCCCTGGTCGTTTTTATCCTGCTTCTCAGAATTCTCGATTTCAACTTATCGGTCCAGCGCTGATCAAACAGATTTTCACCTGCAAGATTAAACACCATATCGGATCCGTCAATTTCGGCCTCGAGAGACTGATACGGTCTGAATTTGAGGAGCTTAGTTTCCTTGCGTTCGTATTTTTCCGGATGTCGCGAAAATGTTACAACGCGGTGCCCCTTCTCGTTCAGAAAACGCGTGACAGCTGTGCCTACGAATCCGGTTCCCCCGGTTATGCAGATTTTCTTCATAACAGAATTGATTAAATCGTGCCCGTAATTCTCAAAATTTCAATGTACAGATAGACTGCGGGCGCAGCTAAAAGTAACGCATCGAAGCGATCAAAAAATCCCCCGTGTCCGGGCAGTATATTCGATGAATCCTTGGTGTCGTACATACGTTTGAGCTTGCTTGCCGCAAGATCGCCGACAGGTCCGAAAACTGACACGAGCATCACGGTCGGCAGCATAAGTACTAAACCAATTTCAAAATTCGGAGCCAGCAGCAAAACCAGCAATAACCCGATTGCTGCTCCCAGTACACCTCCAAAAAATCCTTCCCAGGTTTTTTTAGGGCTTATTTGCGGTGCAAGTAAATTTTTACCGAAATTTTTGCCGATCAAAAAGGCGAAAACGTCATTGCCCCAAACCATCAGAATCACCATAGAAGCAAGTATAAATCCACTGAACTGCGCTTCAAAAAAATCATTCCGGAGCAAAATGAGGGTCAAAATACCTACGGGAGCATACAGCCCGCAAAAAATGGTATGCACCAGGGAACTGTATGACCGATCTGATCCCCGAATAATTTCGGTGAGAATGAGTAATAGAAAAAGTGCCAACCCTATCAGATAGTTATAGGGGATGTACGGCAGCAGCATCACCCAAACTCCGATCATATACATAAACGGACGGTTGGGCATGGTTTGGCCCTGTCTGAACATGCACGCCATCTCCCACTGTATAATAAGTGCGACGACCGTCATCATAATTTTAAACGGCCACCCCCCCAGCCAGACTACAGCAATGAAAAGTGGAGCAGCCACGAGCGCGAGCAGTACGCGCTTTTTTAATTCAGACACGTATATTTTTAAATTTATGAAAGGAACCTGTGAGCCGGAAATATAGATTCCGGCCGACATCGTTTCCCTTAGGTGTTCTCGTCAACGCGATGCATCCGGATATCAAAGCATCATTTTGATAATCAAACCTCCGACCTTTACTGATCATCTTCCGGTGTTTCATCCAGCAGCTCGCCATCCTCAAACTCTTTTATGGCAGCATTGGCTTTTTCAACCAGCTCATCAGGGACATACACGTACACCAGAGAAAGCTGAGAATGGTTCACCGAATAAGCCGAGTCTTTTTTTGAAAGAATTTCAGCCCGTATGTTGCGGTCGCTCAGGAAATTTTTCATCATTTCCGCTTCGAAAGACTGGCCGGTTTCGAAAACGCATGTCCAGTTTTTTATCTCGCTCGCCTTTGGATCGTTACCAAACATAGGCTACTCCTGTTTAGGCTGTGATGTGTTCCACTTATGATATAAGTAAATTAATAATCCGGTAAGAATCAAACTTGCGGCCACCAATAGCAGCGGTGGAGCCGTTGTGGCTTCTGCGGTTTCGAGCAGTTCCGGATTGGTGTGTACGGCGGTAACGGTTCCCGAATTATGAATAAAGTGCATGAGGATGGCCGGGAAGACAGATCCGCTTTTGACGGTCATCCACCCAAGAAGCAGACCAATCATGGAAAGCGGAAGAAGCTGGGATAATCTGAAATGGAAAAGTCCGAATAAAACAGCCGTTATAATCAATGCCGCGATGATTCCGAAAGAATTTTCGAACAGACGATGCAGATAGGAGCGGAACATTACTTCTTCGCAAACGGCGGGAACCAACCCAACGTTGAGCACGAGAAACCAGAGTGCGAATCCGCCTGTTAGCAGGTTTTCGATCATTTCAACCTGAGATCGTTCGAGCAACTCAATGGTTTCAGGCAAAGGTATGAGCTGGTTCAGCCATCCCAAATACCAGACGAGCGGTTGAGCGACCAGCATAACCAAAACGGCAAATACGAACGTCAGAAGCGCCTGATCGGGCATCCTGAATCTCATGAACGCATTATATTCGGATTTCACGACCGACAGCCTGGCGATCAGCAGCGTGGCAATTAAAAGGCCTGTAATCTGACCGGCAGAATTGCCGATTATAAAAGAGCCTATATGCTCTCCGATCATATCTTCTGTGAGGCCGGAGACTCCTTCCTGATACATCACCAGCCCAATGCCTACGATCGCTGCAACGACCTGAAACAAAATAAGCGCAACGACGGTCCAGACGACTGCTACAAGTGCATCCGGAAATCCGTTTCTGTGAAACCAAGGCTGCCGTGCAGGGCGCGGCTCCTCCTCATACAAATTATTCGTCATGCTCTCCCTTGAAAATAGAACTTCCGATCATACCGGTTATCAGGTTTAAGATGCCATAGACGAGGGTATTTAAAATAAAACCGCCGACGGAAAACCCGCTTTCGCCGGCTTCACGAAGCTCGCTTATGTCGTCGGCCGCATCGGGGTCTCCGTGCTGAAGCACAAATTCCTCAAGAGCCTCAAAAAACAGTTGATTCATATTTAGTGAGAACTGCTCCAGAATAACGCCGATAAAACTAAACATCACACCAAACACGACTCCGGAGGTGAACCCGATCAGCGCCCCTCGGCCCAACTCCAGGCCGTGGCCCGTAGCTGAGATATGCATTTTTGTAGAGATGAATCCGGGTACAAGCATGATCCCGAAACAACCGAAACAGCCAACAAGAAGACCGGTAAGACTTCCGGATGTAATTATTAGTACTCCGTAAAGTACCGTGGATGCTACCACGGCACAAAGTGCGCCATAGATGGATGCGGTTTCGAAAAACGGGTAAGTTTTTTTGGGCTCCATAGTTTCAGTTTATGATTTTCGCTTTAGTGCGGTTAGTATGATAAAGATCGCGGCTGCTCCGGCAAGGAGTCCGGCGCAAAAACGACTCAAATTTGAATTTATCCAGAATCCGGCGGCATACCCGGCAACATCAACTGTATTTATTAATATAGCCAGTGCCGCAGGCCATAATGCTGATTTTATTCCTGTATTCCCCGCTTTTGGGAATAACAACCCGGCAGCGCTCATAATAAACATGCCCGAGTACATTCCAAAGCAGCGACTGCACACCGCCATTTTGGTGCCGTCTATATGAAAACTGCGGGAAGCAAACTGATGGCATAAATCCCTGAATGCCGATTGAGTAAGTGAATGAAGCTGTCCGAAATCGGAAAACGCGAACCCTGAGGCCAGTAAAACAACTAAGCCGGTTGTCATTACCAGCAGTCCGGGGATATACCGGTTGTAACTGTGCGTATTCACTATGTTGTGATTTATTCAAATAACAGGGAAATGTCGAGCGCATGAACCGAGTGCGTAATACTGCCTGACGAAATAAAGTCCACACCTGTTTCAGCTATTTGGGAAATATGTTCGATGGTAACATTTCCCGAAGCTTCAAGCTTACATGCACCGTTCACCCTGCCTACAATGCTTCTCAGCTGCTTTAGCGACATATTATCAAGCAGAATGATGTCTGCGATACCGGCTTCAAGAACTTCTTCGAGCTGTCCCCCCGATTCGATCTCAATTTCAATAAGCGTGCCGGTTAATCCTTCTGCTGTACGATGATCTCTGCATTTCTCAAGAGCCTGACGAACCCCGCCGGCCACCGCAATATGATTTTCCTTAATAAGGTACATATCATCGAGGCAATGCCGGTGGTTTTTCCCACCCCCGAGACGAACCGCCCATTTATCGAGATATCGCTGCCCCGGCATGGTTTTCCGGGTATCGAGCAGGCGGGAATTCGTATGTGCAATTGCATCGCAATAGCGCTTCGTTTTGGTTGCGATTCCGCTCATTCGCTGCATAAAATTGAGCGTGGTGCGCTCAGCTGTCAAAATAGACCCGGCCGAGCCTTTTACTTCGGCGATAATATCGCCCCGCTGTACCGTATCTCCATCTTTTAGTAAAGGTGTAAACGAAATATTTTCATCAACCTGCCGGAAGATGTAGTCCGCCAATTCTATGCCTGCAATTACTCCGGATTCTTTTGCAATAAAGGCGGCTTCGGCTTGCTCGCGACCGCTGAAAACAGCAGACGTAGTTATATCACCCCGGCCGATATCTTCCTTGAGCGCAAGATCTACAAGCAATTCAACTTGCGGATTCATAAGATTTGATCATGTTTTGGATACCCCTCGTAAATACTTCTGGTGGATCACACGGTTTGCGCGTTTCAAAATCAACAAAAACAAGTACCACATGCCCGGTAGCTTTAATTTTGCCGTCTTCAGACAAAATATCATAATAGGTATTCAACCGGGTTCCAGCTTGTTCGTAAAGCTTCACCCTTATGGTGGTGAGCTCGTCATAAAAAATCGGGCGTTTAAAATCTATGCTAACGTGCGAAACCGGCAGCATCACCCCGCTGTCTTCAAGCGATTTATATGATATGCCGGCTTCACGGATCATTTCCGTACGTGCCTGCTCAAAATATTCAAGCACCCGCCCGTGATAAACATAGCCCATGCGGTCTGTTTCAGCGTATCGGCTCCGAAGCTTGATGTCAAAAGCGTAGAGCAGCGGCTTTTCTGCCTTGTCTTTAGTCATAGTGTATAAGGCTTAAGCCTCTTCCCAGACTCCCATAGCTGCATACTTGTTGATGCGATTGTTCACGAGTTTATCGGGCTTCATTTTTGAAAGGCGTACGAGACTTTCCAAAAGCTGCTTTTTAAGAGCCTCAGCGGCGGCATCGTAATCGCGGTGTGCCCCTCCGAGCGGTTCGGGAATAACCCCGTCTATGACTTTGAGTTTCATGAGGTCGTCGGCCGTAAGTTTGAGGGCGGCGGCAGCCTGCTCTTTATATTCCCAGGTTTTCCAGAGGATGGATGAGCAAGATTCAGGCGAAATTACCGAATACCAGGTATTTTCCATCATATACACTTCATTGCCCATACCAATACCGAGCGCGCCTCCGCTGGCTCCTTCGCCGATCACCACCGTAATAATTGGAACGCGCAGCACGGCCATTTCCCTCAGGTTTACGGCGATAGCCTCGGCCTGACCCCGTTCTTCTGCTTCAAGGCCGGGGAAAGCTCCGGGTGTATCCAGCAGGGTGATAACGGGAATGTCAAATTTCTCGGCCAGCTTCATGAGCCGTAAAGCCTTACGGTAGCCTTCAGGGTTCGGCATGCCGAAGTTTCGGTATTTTCTTGAAGTGGTATCCCGGCCTTTTTGCTGCCCGATGACCATCACCGATTTTTTATCAATTGTGGCAAACCCACCCACAATAGCTTTATCATCTCCCATGAAGCGATCGCCGTGCAGCTCAGTGAAATCATCACAAATTTTATAGATATAGTCTAACGTGTAGGGCCGATCGGGATGACGGGCCAACTGAACTTTCTGCCAGGCCGTTAGATTCGAATAAATTGAAGACCGAAGTTCTTCAACCCGCTGCTGAAGACGCTCAATTTCGGGCCGTAACACATCATTTTCAGGAATGCGTATTGAGTTGAGTTCCTGAATTTTTTTCTCGAGATCTGCGATGGGTTTTTCGAATTCCAGATAGTTCATGAGATGAGTAAAATTGATGATTAAGTGCAATAAATACGAATGAAACAGAAGGGCATATCACCCTTTTAAAACTAAAGCCGGTTTATAAGGCTTCGAAGTTTGAGGGCCCAGACCATCCAAACCGCTTCAAAAATTATGTTTTTCGACATTTTAGATTCACCTTCTTCACGCTCACGGAATATAATAGAAACTTCCTTCAGATTAAATCCGGCTTTCCAGGCCCGGTAATGCATTTCAATTTGAAACGCGTAGCCGTTTGATTTGATTCGCTCCAGAGGAATGGCTTCAAGGACCTTCCTGTGAAAGCATTTGAAACCGGCAGTGGTATCAAAAACAGGCAATCCGGTAATAATTCGGGCGTAAACATTGGCCGAATACGAGAGAATCAGCCGCGACAACGGCCAGTTTACAATACTGATTCCATTATGATATCGAGAGCCGATAATAAGGGCCGGGGGTTGGGTACGAGCCTCCTCTATCAAAAGCGGCAAATCGCCGGGATCATGAGAAAAATCGGCATCCATCTCACAGATATAAGTATAGTCGCTTTCAAGCGCAAATTTGAAGCCCGCCACATAGGCCGATCCCAAACCCGACTTTGAGGCGCGGGAAATCAAGTGAATGCGTCCCGTGTACTCTTCCTGAAATCGTTTAATAACTTCCTGAGTGCCGTCGGGAGAGTTGTCGTCCACGAAAAGTACGTCTATCTCCGGCTCAAGCTGCATCAGCATTGGCAGTAGCCTCTTTAGGTTGGACGCTTCGTTATACGTTGGTATGATGACCAGACTTTCCGAATTCATGGTGTTCGCCACTCCCCTTTCATCCCCTTATTGACCTTTTCCGGCAAGCATGGTGAATATGGTATTCATCAAAATTTTAAGATCCATTTTCAGGGAAATATTTTCAACATAAAACAGATCGTACTTGGTCTTTTCTTTTACGTCGTCGAAGGTTTCGTCATATTTCCATTTTACCTGCGCCCAGCCCGTAATGCCCGGTCTCACGCGCAACCGGCGGGTATAAAGAGGGATTTGTTTTTTGAACTGCTCCACAAAAAACGGGCGCTCAGGTCGGGGCCCGACCAGACTCATATCGCCTTTGAGCACGTTTAGAAGCTGCGGAAGCTCATCAAGACGCAGTTTACGCAGCCAGTACCCCACAGGTGTAATTCGGGGATCGTGTTCCGTTGCCCAGGTAGGCCCGGTTTTAGTTTCGGCATCCTGATACATACTTCTGAACTTGTACATTGTGAACTCTTTACCGTACAATCCAACTCGCTCCTGAGCAAAAACTACCGGACCGGATGAAGTGAGCCTGATTAATAGCGCAACTATCAACATTACAGGCAAGGTGAGGATTAAAATCAGAAGCGAGAGCAGTACATCCATTAGTCTTTTGACCGATTTCTCCCAGGTCGGCATGGGGTCGGGCATCACTTCGATAAGTGGAAGACCGAATATCTGATTGGTTTGGTTCAGTCCGCTGATGATCTGATAAAAGTCCGGAACAATCTTCACAGAAATATTCGGCTTATCTATCAAATCAATGATATTGATAAGTTTGAAACGGTCTTCAGGCTCCATCGCCACAATTACATCTACTACAGACTCTCTTTTCAGAACCTGATTCAGATTATCGACCGTATCCAGAATTTTATCTTCCGGAACTGCGATTTTTTCCTGAGTCCCATTCGTGTTCTGGTTCAGGAACCCGACCACATCAAGCCCCGAAGTTTTATGACGACCGATGTCATCATAAATTTGACGTGCAGTTTCACCGGTCCCTATAATTACGGCCTTGTGCAGTCCGTAGCCTCGTTTTACCGATTGCTTTTGGATGGTTCTGATCGTAAGCCGGTTCAGGGAAACCAGGCTGAAGGTCAGCAGCCAGTAAACCAAAGTGTAATTCTTGGCGTAGCTTATGTTGGTTGAGTTCCAGTTCAGATCATCTGTGAAAAGCAAAAAGAAGAAAATGAGCGTACCGATAATGGTAATTTTCCCTACCCTGATAATTTCATCGAAGCGTGAAACCATGTAGAGTCTTTTGTAAAGGCCGAAAAACGCGAAAATAGCGATCCAGAAAATCGCAGTTACCACAGCCGGCATAAAAACGGTGGCGGGCGCCATCGACTGGGATGCACCGAGCCATTCCATCTCAAAACGAATATGATAAAAAGCATACCAAACCAGCACAAGCGCGATGCCGTCACCCAGAATGTTGATCAATATATCTTTGCGATGCTCCAAAAAAATCGACTTTTAATTAAACCGGCGCACTGCGTATTATGCGTAAGTAGGTTCCGGTCCGTTTCTAAACAAAAGTTTTTGCACATCCGGATTGAAAAGTTGACCTGTACAAACCTGAATTCCCTTAACATACGGATCGTCAACGCCCTACCGGGACACCATAAATGCAACGTCCGTATCGGTTTCTGAATTTTAAACAAGTACTCAAAATAAGGAAATAAGTTCTAAAGTGTTTGACCTTCTTCAACGTGATGACGCAACCAAAGCGCGGGCCGGGCGGCTAAAAACTGCTCATGGCGAAATAGAAACGCCGATATTCATGCCCGTCGGGACCCTCGGTACCGTAAAGGCTGTACGGCAGCAGGATCTTAGTGGTATTATTGATGCACAAATAATTCTCGGCAACACCTACCATCTTTACCTTCGGCCGGGAAACACCATAATGCAGGAAGCCGGCGGACTCCACCGATTTATCAACTGGGATAAACCCATACTTACAGACTCCGGCGGCTATCAGGTGTTCTCACTTTCTTCAAACCGCAAACTCGAAGAACGGGGCGTCACCTTCAAAAGTCATCTTGACGGATCAAAACATCAATTCACACCTGAAAGTGTAGTTGAAACCGAACGTATTCTCGGCTCGGATATCATGATGGTTCTCGATGAGTGTCCTCCTTACCCTTCGGAATATGAGTACGCAAAAAACTCGATGGACCTGACCCACCGTTGGGCTAAACGGTGTAAATCGGCTTTTGAACAGACCGAGCCACGATACGGCCATAATCAGATGCTTTTTGGGATATGCCAGGGTTGTTGTTTCCCCGACCTCCGAAAAGCTTCTGCCGAACATATCGCTGAACTCGACTTTCACGGAAATGCGATTGGCGGACTTAGCGTAGGAGAACCGAACGAGCTAATGTATGAAATGACCGATATTGTAACGGATATACTGCCTGAACATAAGCCCCGCTACCTGATGGGCGTCGGAACCCCGGCCGATATTCTCGAAGGCATTGCACGCGGGGTCGATATGTTCGATTGTGTGATGCCCACCCGTAACGCCAGAAACGGCACAGTTTTCACCTGGAACGGCATCGTAAATATGCGAAACGCGAAATGGAAACATCATCATCAGCCGCTTGACGAAAAATTCCCGACTGAGTTCAGTTCGCATTATTCTATGGCCTATCTGCACCATCTTTTCAGATGCAATGAAATTCTGGGGATGATGCTGGCCTCGGTTCAAAATCTAACCTTTTATCTCTGGCTTACCCGTCAGGCCAGGAAGAACATACAAGATGGCACGTTTTCAACATGGTACCCTCAAATGCTCTCACGCGTTAAAAACAGGCTTTGAGCATAGAAAGGTCGGACAAGTCTATTTCTCTCCGGATTCTTTGAAATAGGAGGTAAAATGCCGCGGCGGGGTTTGTAGGCTCCGGAAAAGTATTTCAAGGTCTTTCCAGATCGTATACGTTTGCAGATAGTGCATTTCATATCGCTCTTTTTCCTCCTCCCTGAATAGCTTAGCCTCATTGATCTGCCTTAAACCTGTCAATCCGGGTTTGTAGTAAATAAATCGTCCCTGCCGTTCCAGAATTATGGGTGCCCCAACAAGGCTGAACTCGCCCTTAAAAACGTTCTTCAGAAAAAGCCACGTATTCAAGAGTTTGTTGTCAGGGTGAGGGTGATAAAAACTCGCATTTACCGAAGCTGACGAATCCAGATATATATTGATGTTCATTTTCTCCGCCGCCCCTCCGGAGAGCATCAATTTCTTCATCATTACTACAGGGCTTAAGACGATCAATAGAACTAAAGAAATCCAAAAGTCGAGGTTTCTCTTCAGAAACCGATTCCATGCGTTCAGAGACGGAAGCTCAAGATCCACAACCGGGACGTCATCAAAATAATCCACATTCGACTTCCCGATAATATAATCAAGAGAATTGGGCACCACTTTGCAGATAACGGGCGTATCGCGAAGCTGAGAAAGCGATTTCAGCACCTCAATATGAG
>PXDL01000151.1 GCA_003566395.1 Balneolia bacterium
AGAGTTGAATATCTGTATCGCCAATAGTTTGAGCCTCAGCCGGACGGCAGAAAAAACACAAAAACAGCAAACAAATTCCGGTCGTAAATCGTATATCCATGTTCTTATTTTGAAACCGGTCGAATCATGAAGTTTTGCACACAAGCCAACATGCACCTTACCGGGTTTAAGTGAATTTACACTAACTTTACTTTATGCCAGAGTTTTTTAAAAAGCTAAAGACTTAATAATATCTATCCCCCTATGCGTAAAAAATATTAAAGCGTGCCACCAATACCCGACTTTTTTTACTTTTTATTTTTCAGCACATACACTAAATATACTTATAGGCAACAGCCTTTTACCCCTATCCTACCTTCTGAACCGAGCGGGAATATTTATCTACACTTTTTTTTACGTGAGCATTAAACTTCTTCATCGCCATACCATTTCGACTTTTCTATGAGCAATATTCTTAGTTTTTTATTCCTCTTTGTATTCTGGATGATTTTGCCTGAAACCGGACACGCCGTAACGACCGATACCGATCAAAATCGGGCGGGTATAAACGGCTACATTACCGAAGAGGCAACAGGAGAAGCAATCTGGGGCGCCAACATTATTCTGGAAGGCACCACCTTCGGGGCCTCTACCAACAGCTCGGGCTATTATTCGGTTAACCGTATTCCTGCGGGCCGGTACACCGCTATCATTACATTTGTGGGATTTCAGGAAGTACGGCGCGAACTTGAACTTGAAGCCGGTGAAACGCTCCGCCTGGATGTAGAGCTTGCCGAAGCCGGGCTTGAAATGGATGATGTGCTTGTCACTTCCGAATATTACGATCAGGAGGAGCGGCAGACTATCGGCGTAGCTACGGTTTCCACTCAGCTTATTCGCGATACGCCCGCTGTGCTTCAGGCCGATGTATTCCGCTCCATACAACTGCTTCCGGGCATTAAGGCGGCATCAGATTTTTCCTCCGGCCTGTATATCCGTGGCGGCAGCCCCGATCAGACTCTGATCCTGCTGGATAACACAACCGTTTACAACCCCACGCATTTTTTCGGCTTCTTTTCCACGTTTAATCCCGATGCCATCCGGGATGTACGTGTGTTTAAGGGCGGATTTCCGGCAGAGTACGGCGGGCGCATAGGTTCGGTGGTTGACATATATAATAAGGATGGAAACAGGCGAAAAACCGCCGGCACCGTTTCTGTCGGGATGCTTTCATCCCGGGCTTCCATCGAAGGACCGTACAGCAAAGGCTCCTATATGTTCGCCCTTCGCCGCTCCACTCTCGAACCGTTGCTATGGGCGCTGCGCGGCTCGGTTGATAACATCCCCGAAAGTTTTTACTTCGTGGATGCCAACGGAAAAATTAATTATGATGCCGGACCGCGCGACCGCTTCAGTTTCTCGTTTTATGCGGGAATGGATGATGTGGTATTTCCCGCCGCCGACGACCTTTTGCTAAATTTGAATTATGGTAATATTACCGGTAGCGCCACCTGGAGGCGTATTCATTCAGGTGATGTCTTCAGTACGCTCACCTTTGCCGGATCACGCTATTTCAACGATCCACGTTTTGAGTTCGGCGGAACCGTGTTTGAACGCAACAATACCGTAACCGATTTTTCAGTCAAAGCCGATATTGAGTGGACGCCCGGCCAGCATCACACCGTGAAAGGCGGCCTTTGGGGCGGAACCATTCTTGTTACGCTTGAAGACCGTTTCGACGGACTCGTTACCCAATCTCCCGAATTAACATCAGAATATATTTCCGCCTATCTGCAGGATCGGTGGCGTATTTCAACCCGCTGGATAGCCACGGCAGGCCTGAGAGCGAGCTACTATTCAAGCGGAAACCATTTCAGGCTTGAGCCGCGTGCACAGCTCGAGTACCGTCCTACCGATGAAATCCGCCTGCAAACCGGCTACGGACGCTACGCTCAGTTCAAGTCACTGATTACCAACGAAGCCTTTTCCGGTTTCGATTTGTGGCTGCTCACCGACGACGGCGTTCCACCGGCCTGGGGCGATCAGTTTCTGGCCGGCGTGAAGTGGAATCCGGTCCGGGCGTGGTCGTTTGAGCTGGAAGGATTCTACCGGACCATGCGTCAGTTATTCGAGTTCGATCCGCGTATTCCCGATACTGCCGGTCTTGAATACCATGAGCTGTTCCGTTTTGGAGAGGGATTCGCTTACGGAGCGGAAGTGCTTATTCAGCGCAACGAAGGCCGCCTGAACGGCTTTCTGGGCTATACCTGGGGAACCACCCGACGTAAGTTCCCGACCTTTAACCGGGATGAGTTTTATCCGCCTAAATATGACCGCATCCATGATGTAAATCTGGTCGTAAATTACAACCTTAGCCGGCGCTGGATGGCTACGGCCGTATTCAATTATGCTACCGGGCAAACTTTCACCCAGCCGCTGGGCCGCACCCAAATCGACAACCCTTTTATCACCAATCCGGACAATCCCATTATTGTAGGCAGGGTGAACGCATCAAGGCTTCCGGCTTATCACCGCTTGGATATCGGCTTCACACGCTACGGCTCATTTTTCGGAATTGGCGACTCGGAGCTGCAGTTACAGCTCATAAATGCCTATTCAAGGCGAAATGTCTGGTTTTATCAGTTTGATTTTGAGGAAAACCCGGTGCGACGGGAAGACGTCAGGATGCTGCCCATACTGCCGTCGGTTACCTACACCGTAAATTTTTGATTTTCAGCTTTATGAAAGAAATTCTTGTAAATCCCCTCCGTGTTTTTCTGCTTATTATGACAGCCTTGCTCCTTCTTCAGGCCTGTGACCCGTACGGGCAGGATGAGTTTGAGGAACAAATGGTCGTGGAAGCATTTCTGACAGCCGGCCGGAATCTTCCCGAGGTGCAGCTTACCCGCACGCTTCCGTTCAACCGGGCCTACTCCCGCAGTGAAGCCGCCCTTAGCG
>PXDL01000242.1 GCA_003566395.1 Balneolia bacterium
ATATACCCGGAATTTGTTATCTCGCTAAGTTTCTTTGTGAAATCATTCAAAATTCACCATCCATCATTCAAAATTGGGAGCGAAGCGACCTTCGCCATTTTTTCACAAGGCCGGATTTGGTTCTTCATATCAAGCTACCTGAAGGATTTCTGACTTTTTTGACGGGCATCTAACCGTAATAGTTCAATCTGAAAGCAAGGAAAAACTCCGGCTCTAAACTACTTCAGGGCACGGAACTTCGTAGTTTGGCCGGAACAATCCGTTCAATCCGCGAAATCCGTGCTAACTCGCCGAACAACTTTGATGCAAAATACAGAAGCCGGATACGGATATACCGCACCGGCTTCTGTATATGATGGTAAAATCAGACGTTCTGCATTTTTATTCCTCTCCGGACCCTTCATCGAGGCTTTCCAACATGGCCTGAACGGCACGCTCAAGCTGTTGGTCCCGGCCGTTATCGATTACGCCCGGCATATTTTTTACAAGAATCTCAGGATAGGTCTGGTTATTCTCCATCCATTCGCCCGACATATTCTTTGCGCTTACCGGTACCACACCCCACCGGGTACCGTCCGGAAGACCGGCCCATCCTGCAAAACTACAGGTTCCCGGAACAGGCATGCCTACCGTTATACCGATTTCCAGCTCGGAATATGCACTGGCGTAACAATGTCCGTCGGAGTACATGGCTTCATTATAGATCGACAGGGTGGGTTTGGTCCAGCGTGATGTCGGTTCTCCTCCCACGGCACGGTCTTCGGTGGCATAGGTGTTAAATTCAACGCCGGTAAAGAACATGGCGAGATCGGCCACGAGGTCTCCGCCTCCGTTAAACCGGACATCCACAATCACAGCCTCGCGATCCGCAAATCGGCCCAGCATATCGTGGATAACGCTTCGGTACGGCCCGTCTCCCATGCCCGGGATATGAACGTAGCCAAGTCTGCCGTCACTCAGTTTTTCCACTTCACGTTCGTTCATACGCACAAAACGGCGATACAGAAGTGAACTTTTTTCACCCAGGGTGATCGGTTTCACAGTAATTTGCTGCCGCTCACCTGAATCCGGCTCATACAACTCAAGAAGGGTGAAATTTCCGGCTTTCCGGTTGAGAAAACGTGCATAATCGTATTCAGGTGTTAGCGTCCTGCCGTCGATTTTTTCTATGATCATGCCCGGACGCACATCAAAGGCCGCCTTGTCCAGCGGTCCTCCTTCCAGCACTTCGGTAATCAGGATTCCATCGCCCTGATGATCATAATCTATAAATATGCCGAGGGAAGCCGTAGCATCAGCGTTTTCGATGGTGTTGGAATAGCGCGCCCCGGCATGAGAAACGTTAAGCTCGCCCAGCATTTCCGAAATCATTTCCGAGAATTCATAGGAGTTGCCTAAATGCGGCAGGTATTTCTGATACTCCTCGTAGAGCATATCCCAGTCGGTATCGTGGAAAGTCGGCTCATAGAAAATGTTTCGCGTGCGGTTGTAAACATGGTTAAGCATGTATGTACGCTCCGCATCGGCATCGTATTCCATCTCACCGGAAATCCGGATCGGCGTGGCGCTGCCGGCGTTCAGGTCCAGTTTGGATATACTCCCACGGCTCAACAGATAGAGATTTTCCATGTCTTTGTCCCACATCAGAGAACCAAAACCTGTATTCAGCCGAATCGCCATGCTGGTTTCCCTGGTTCTGAGGTTCGTCTGCCAGAGATTGGTGTTGTCTTCAAAACGGGTGAGGTAATAGAGCGTTTCGCCGTCTTTTGAGAGCACAGCATCGCTAATGGTGCTGGAATGTATCGTGAGTCTGGCCATTCGGTCACGTACACGATCGAATTCGGGTTCCAGCGTTTTGGTTTCACTTTCCTCATCTGAATCGTCTTCATCATTATCGTTGAGCGCGGCCTGAATTTCTTGTTGGAGCTTGTATTCTTCTTCGCTGAGGTTAAACTCGTCCCAGGCCTCACCGGTAAGAAAAAGCGCGTACACATCCGTTTCGGTCATCCCGCTCGTGGCATAACTTCGCAGTCCGTCCCGGTTGCTGAACCATATAATTTTTTCTCCGTCCCCGGTCCATTTCGGGTTTCGCTCCATATAGCCGCTTTCGGTCAGGTTTACGCGTTTGCTGCCGTCGGCCGCCAAAATCAGGACCTCGGCATTATGGAGTAGTTTTCTCCAGCCCACCAGCAGCCATTTACTGTCCGGGCTCCACGTGAAGTACTGATCGCCGTCCTGCATGTGGAACAGGTCGTCCGGGGTAAGCAAGTCACGGGTTTCTCTTGTTTCGAGATCCATCACCCTGAGTGTTCGGCGATCGGCGATATAGGCCAGTTTGGAACCGTCCGGAGAAAACTGCGGCATGTAATTATCCAGTGAGTCGCTCACCAGCTCGGTCTCTTCAATCAGCGTTGAAGCGTAGAAAAACGGTTCTTCATCACGTACGCGCGTGGATTTATAAATACTCCACCGGCCGTCTCGCTCGCTTGCATATACCACTCCGCTGCCGTCGTGTGTAAAGGTTACAAAACGCTCCCGTTCCGGCGTATTGGTGATGCGGCGTGTGAACGAACCGTCGGTCGAAGTAACAAAAACTTCACCGCGGGCGATAAACGCAATTTCTTTTCCGTTGGGAGAAACATCCATTTCCTGCACACCCCCATTGATACTGATAAATTTGTCGGGGTTGGCCCCGTGCTGTGTACGAATTACGACCTCCACTTTACGGGGTTCTTCACCCTCAAGCATGGTGTAAAGTTCACCGTCGTATCCAAAAACCAGGCGTCCGCCGCCATAACTGAGGAATCGAACCGGATGCAAATCGAAATCGGTAAGCTGCTCCACTCCGGTCGTCTCGGTCAGCGACATGCGGTGCACATTAAACGGTCCGTTTCGCTCGCTCAGAAAATAAAAGGCCGTTTCATCGGCGTTGAAAACGGGATTCCGGTCTTCACCCTCGAAAAAAGTAAGCTGTCGATGAAGGTTTTCTTCCGTATCGTACACCCAGATATCGCGGGCGATAGATGAGCGCTGATGTTTTCTCCATTCGTTTTCTCCCCCCTTTTTGTCGTGGTAGATCATGTGGCGCCCATCCCGGCTGAACTGCACGTCTTCGGCAGGTACGGTCAGGATTTGATCCACGCGACCACCATCAACGGGCACTTTATATAACTCAGGCTGCGAGCCGGCCGGGAATTGACGGTGCTCGGCCAAATCTTTTCTCACAGCTCCAAATACCACATGAGAGTCGTCAGCTGAGAAGCTGTAAGGAGTCTCGTCGTTGGAGTGCCATGTCAGGCGGGTTGCTTCGCCCCCGAAGGCATCCATCACAAAAACATTAAAATTACCGTACCGATCCGATGCAAACGCAATTTTGGAGCCGTCGCTGCTCCAAACGGGCCGGTAATCATGGGCGGTGTGAAAGGTGAGCTGACGGGCATCGCCACCTTCGGCCGGCACGCGGTACAAATTCCCTTTATACGTAAATGCGATATGCTCTCCATCAGGAGATACCGTTTGATAACGAATCCATTGCGGGTTATCGAGAGCAGAAATTTCGGCCCCTGCAAACAGCAGCAGGAACAAAGTAAATGTTAATTTCATAGTTTATGTTGATATAATTTGATCATTTGTAATCGCGGCAATTTAATGAAAAGTACCGACCCGTAAGTACTGCATCACAGCTTTTTACCAGAGCCGCATTTTACGCCGAACGTCTAAGTTAAAACCCTGCTTTTTAGTCATGAAATCCTTTCGCAACAGTTTAAAATGGGCCCTTCCCGCCGTGGTTGTTTTTATGGCCGGAAGCCTGATACTTTCCAGAGTCATTAAACCGGACCCCGAACCTGCGCCGGAAGTCAGTATTGAAGCTCATGAGGCCTCCGATTATGCCGGGAGCTTTGCCGAGGTTTGCGGTCTTGTCGTTCAGGCCACACACGCCACGAATATCGGGGGAAACCCGGTTTTTCTAAATTTCGGTGATGTCCATCCGAATCAGGACTTCACGGTTGTGATTTGGGAACGTTACCACCGGCGCTGGGACCGCCCGATACACCCTCAGTTTGAGGGACAGCCGGTTTGTGTTGAAGGTGAAATCCGAATGCACGAGGGCCGTCCGCAAATTGAGGTAAACCGGCCGGAGAATGTTCGAATCATGCTGCACTGAAAATTCACGGGATTTATTTTCGGGGCGTTGATGTTTGATTTTTGAACGTTTACGTTTCCGCACATTTTTCTTATTTACGCGTGACCTCTTGGCCTCAGTTGCTTATTTTCTTCCTGCTTCGGGGTTAAAATAAATTCGACTTAAAGGACTGAGCCAAGCAAAAGCCCCGCCGAACTGCAAACCGAAATACTGCCTACATGATATTTATTGAAAACGAAGGGGTAACCGACCCGCGCATCAATCTGGCCCTTGAAGAATATGCGCTGCGGAACTTCCGTACAGGTCAGGATTTCCTTCTATTTTACATCAACGAACCGTCAATCATTATCGGGCGAAATCAAAATACGCTTGAGGAAATCAATCACGAGTATGTAGAGAAAAATGGCATTCATGTGGTTCGGCGGATGTCGGGCGGTGGTGCGGTCTATCACGATCACGGCAATCTGAACTTCAGTTTCATCACCGATTACGACATGAAGAATCTGAACAATTTTGCCAAGTTCACCAGTCCGGTCATCAAAGTGCTAAAGGATATGGGCCTGAATGCTGAAATGAGCGGTCGCAACGATATTCTGGTGGACGGACGCAAGATTTCGGGTAACGCACAGTATTCCACCACAAAAAGGATGTTCAGCCACGGCACTCTGCTTTTCGATACCGAGCTGGGCGAAGTAGTGAACGCGCTGAACGTTAAAATGAGCAAGATTCAGTCGAAGGGCCACAAATCGGTGCGCAGCCGGGTTGCTAATATTTCCGAATTTCTGAGCGAGAAAATGACAACCACCGATTTTCGTGAAAAGCTGCTCAAAGGATTGTATCAGGAGCGGGATGAGTTCGAAACGTATCGTCTTACCGAAGATGAATGGAAAGGGGTTCATGAACTGCGCGAGGAGAAATACGGCAACTGGAACTGGAATTTCGGACGCTCTCCGAAATTCAATATACAGCGTGAGCGCCGCTTCCCGATCGGAGAGATTGATATCCGGCTTTTTGTTGAAGGAGGACATATTCAGGAAATCACCATTTTCGGGGATTTTTTCGGGAAAGAATCCATCGAGAAGCTACAGGATAAACTTACCGGCCTTCGTTACGACAAACACGATTTGTCCGCCGCGCTGAGCGATGTGGATGTTGAAGCCTATTTCGGCAAGATCACGACTCAGGAGTTTCTGGACCTGCTGTACGGAGCCGACGAATAGTCCGGGTAGATTCCGTCCGTGTTTTGGCTTCTCTTTCAGGCTTAGTACTTTGCCTCTTCGCGCTCATTCACCCTACATCTTAAATTCACGGGCTTTTTTTAGAAAAAAGCTGCTGATGATTTTGAGGCTTTCTTCAATTAAATACACTTCATGAAACCGCTCTCGTCACGCACCAGAGAACTCAAACAAAGCGGCATCCGCGCCGTCACCCAAATGGTGAACAAGTATAACGGCATCAATCTGGGCCAGGGCATTTGTGATTTGCCCGCACCCGACCCCGTCAAACGCGGAGCCATCGACGCAATTAAGGACGATAAATCGATCTATTCCTATCACAGCGGCATCGACGAGCTGCGCGAGCACACTGCCCGAAAATTCCGGGACTTTAATCGCATTCCGTGTGAAGCTGCCAAAAATGTGATGATCACCAACGGCTCCACCGGAGCGTTTATCGCCGCCTGCCTTGCCACACTTGAACCCGGCGACGAGGTTATTCAGTTTGAGCCTTTTTATGGATACCATGTGAATTTGCTGAAAATTCTGGGATTCAAGCCGGTGTTCGTGCCTATGGAGGATAAAACCTGGAATGTGAACTTCGAAGCACTTGAGCAGGCCATAAGTCCGCGAACCAAAGCGATTGTTATCACCAATCCCGGAAACCCGAACGGCAAAGTCTGGTCGGAGCAGGAACTTACACGGCTGCTAAAACTTCTCCGTAAACACGAGCTGTGGGCTTATACCGATGAAGTGTATGAGTATATGACTTACGACGATAACAGGCATCTTTCGCTGGCTTCGCTGCCGGACGCCTTTGAGCGCACCATCACTATGTCCAGCTTTTCCAAAACTTACAATATGACCGGGTGGCGGCTGGGAAGTGCCGTCGGGCCGGAACCCGTGATTGAAAAAATGGGGCTGATAAACGACCTGATTTACATCTGCCCGCCCACGCCTTTACAGCACGGACTTGATCAGGCTTTTACGATGCCTGATAGCTATTTTGAGAAACTCAGCGACGATTACAATAAAAAAAGAACGCTTTTTTGTGATGCCCTTCGTGAGGCCGGATTTGTGTTCGAGCCCCCGCAAGGCGCATACTATGTATTTGCATCAATTGAGCGCATTCATAAAGAGTTCGGGGTTCCCGGCTTTGAAAACGACACCACGGCCTGCGAAACGCTTATCCGGGAATCGGGAATCGGTACTGTGCCCGGCAGTTCGTTCTATTCCAATCCGGAAGACGGTAAATATTACCTCCGTTTTTGCTACGCCAAAGAGTACGATGTGCTTGAAGACGCCTGTGAGCGCCTCAGAGCATTCGGCCGGAAAATCGGACACATCTGATAGGTGCATGGTGTAACCGGTATCCGGGCAAATTGCCGGATTACTTTCCGAGCATTCAAATCTGATATTCGACCCCGCCAGATCATTGCCGACAGAGCATTGCCGGTCCAGCCGGTTTAAACGCAAACCGTTAACGGCCCTGGTTTCTCTTCTCAGCCCGAAGTTAAATTTCCATTGCTTTTGTAATATTTAGACAAATAACATAAACGCACATTATGAACCTGAGTTCGATTCTTAATCAGCGTAAATATTCCTATGTGACAAGGCTTTTTTATAAACATGTGGTCAAATTGCGCCAACCTTTGGGTAGGATACTAAATAAATGACTCAGATCTCGAAATAGACATCTCTTACCTTTTGTGCGGACAAAAGGTAACCGGTTACAGTTATTACAGAGAACAGTAACAATGAACAGTGTCAGTAACCAGTCTGAAGAAATAATTAAAATAGCCGGAGCTTGATATCTGACTAACTTTTGTTGTGAAAAATTCAACATTCAACATTCAACATTCACAATTGGGAGCGTAGCGACCCTAACGTCATTTTTTCACAAGGCCGGATTGATGGGTGGCATTTGAAAACGCTTTTCCCCGGATAGTGTGATTAACTTTATCAGCCAATATCCTTTGCACAACTTCAGCTCTTTGCACGATCTTGGTCTATTCAATGGATGTTAGGTTAATCACATTTCTCTTTTAAAAAAACGGCCACAACCAACCCGGGGACACTCAGAGAAATTAATTTGGTTGAAGTAGTCATATCGTAAATAATCTGTGTCTGTAAAGCAGATAAATCAGAACAACATCACCACATGGAACAACAATCGAGCGAATATTTTTCCGATTTATTGCATCGCATCTCGCGATCTGATAAGAGGGCTTTCGATGAGCTCTTTCGCTCACTCTATCCCACGATGGTATTGTTTGCCTGCCGGTATGTTCATGATAAATCTACAGCTTCAGATGTCGTTCAGGATTCTTTTATCAAAATCTGGCAAAAACGAAACTCGCTTAAAGACATTAATTATGTGAAATCATACATCTACCGTACGGTTCGGAATTTATCTCTTAATTATTTGAGAGATACCGCCAATACCGAAACAGGTTTGGAAACCGAAACGCTGAATGTTCACTACCTCAAAAATCAGCAACACGCAACGGAAAGCCCCGATGAAAGCGACCATGACCAAAAAATGCAAAATCTGCTTTCATGGATTCAGAAGCTTCCCGACCGTCAACGTGAGGCGTTTGAACTAAGCCGGTTTGAAGGACTTGACCACCAGGAAATAGCTGAAGTCATGCAGGTTTCGGCCCGAACGGTGAACAATCACATAGTTGACGCATTGAAAAACTTGCAGAGCATGCGAGACATGCATTCAAAAAAAAAACGTAGCACATTATGATCAATCAGACCCGCAATTTGAAATTCCAGCAGCAGTCTTTGTCTAACGGACTTCCTGAGCTGCCCGGCAATGAACGCAAAAAGCTCAAGTCGCTGTGGGATGAAGCCCGTGATGCCGAATCCTACCGCCGACGTATTCATGTCTCGGAGCAGGAAACTGAGGTGGCGCTTCAAAGTGTACATCAAAAGCTTGGTTTTCAGAATGAATCCGAAGGCAACTCTTCGGGGAAACCTTCGGGCTCAGGCAACGCGTTCAGGCGTTCGATGTACTTCATGGCTGCGGCGGCGGCCATTCTTGTGATTGGTTTTGCCTGGCTCGTAAGCCCTGTGAGTACGACGGTCGGGCCCGGTCAAACCTTAACCCATACCCTTCCGGACGGATCTCAGGTTACGCTCAACAGCGGATCTGAAATACGTTATAATCGTCTTTTCAGCCACACCAATCGTAATCTGCAGCTAAACGGGGAAGCCTACTTCGAGGTCGTAGCCTCGGATAATCCTTTTGTCATTACTGCCAACGGAAGCGTAACCGAAGTAATCGGAACGTCTTTCAATCTCCGCTCATGGAGTTCCGACCCCGAGGTTGAGACCGTACTTTCCGTAACATCCGGAAAAGTTTCGTTTTATAACGAGCAAAATCCGGATCAAATAGTTTATCTTGAGGAAGGGTACACCAGCCGGGTCAGCGCGCTTCGTCCTGTACCGAGCGATCCTGTGAGCGCTCAGCTCTCGTATGTTCTTGCCTGGAAAAACCACAGCCTTGCCTTCTCCGGTCAGCCGCTGGCGATTATTTTTCATGAACTCGAGCGCAAGTTTGATATCCGAATAGATTGGGATCAGGCAGAGATCGGTTCAACCCGCCTCAGCACTTTTATCGCCGATCCGGATAATGCGGAGTCTGTTATCGCCGATATCTGTTTTGCCAAGGGACTCACCTACAGCAGAACCAATAACGGCTTCAGAATCAGTAAAAAAACCGACAATTAATAGTCCGTTCAAGTATTAAGGCTTCAAATGTGTGCTTATTACAAAGCCTTATTTGAGAATTAATCCGGAATAATATGTAACGATGGGATGATCATGGAAAACGGGGTACATAGGTCCAAACTATCCGGTACAAGTTTACGGATTTGTCGATTTCCGGCAATTGTGTTTTTTTTATTTGTGATGCCGGCTTTTATTAGCGGCCAGGCAAATGCACAGCAAGTTTACTCCTATAATTTTGCCGGTGAATCGCTTGCAGAAGCACTCGAACGAATTGCTTCAGACACGGAAACCGATCTGATATTCGACCCGAAAATTATAGGTGATCAATATATCTACAAAAGGTTGAGAGGAAGTTCTGTTCAGGAACTCTTGAAAAGCCTGCTCAGCGGCAAAGACCTTGATTACATTATACTTTCCTCCGGTACTTTTGTGATTTTGTCGTCAGTGGCTGAAAAGCCGGGTTTCGGCTCACTTTCTGGCGTCGTTACCGATGTTGAAACCGGCGAAACCCTGCCCGGTGCAACCATCATGTATGCCGACGCCTCGGCCGGTACCGTCACCAACCGGTCCGGGCAGTTTAATCTAAGTAAACTCATCTCCGGTGATCACGAATTTATAATCTCTTTTGTAGGATATGAGCCGGTCAAGCTGAGCATAAATATTACAGAAGATTCCAATTCCCGCGAGCGTATAGGCCTTCAGCCACGTCCGGTAGATGTTAGCCCGGTTGTTATATCCGCGCACCGGCGCACGGTTTCAGGGCATAATCACAACGAATTCCAAAATCCTGAATCC
The DNA here is from genome assembly GCA_003566395.1 of Balneolia bacterium. GTDB lineage: Bacteria > Bacteroidota > Rhodothermia > Balneolales > Cyclonatronaceae > Cyclonatronum. The sequence continues at coordinate 9,892 of PXDL01000242.1, forward strand.
ACCATGCTGTCGGCCGGAAGGCATCACTGCGCCATCCGGAGTTTATCTCTTTTCAGCGGCGTTCAGCACGGAATTCCCCTCACCGACACTCACATACAGGGCGGGCAGCGGGGTGAACACCGCATGTATCTTGACGGCGTTCCGGTTTATAATCCCTACAGTTTCGGCCGGCTGTTCAGCGCCTTCCGTCCTTTTGCTATTAACCGGGTTGAAGTGGAAAAAGCTGGTTTCGATGCATCCTCCGGAAGCCATATCGCCGGGAAAATCGACCTTAGTCATTTGAACGGCTCTCCCGGCCGGCCGGCTGCTGTACTTCAGGCCGATCCGCTGAGTACCAATATTTTCGGGAGCGGCGGATTTCAAACCGATCAGGGCCGGCGAGCCACCATTATGGGGGCGTACCGCACCTCTGTCTGGGATATTTATCAGAACCGAACACTATCCGGCGTGCTTCAGGACTGGGATACCATAGACCCGCTGGTGTATAATCTGCTGTTACAGGAAAAGACCGGAGCCGGAATCGGCAATTTCCGGTCGGTTGGCAACGATTCGGATATCCGCTTTAGTGATCTCCATCTTTCAGGTACTTATCAACATTCGCCCTATCAGAGGTTCCATACTTCATTTTACAGAGGTTCCAATTCGGTGATGACCGACGTTCTGGCACGTGAACAACTCCATGGCGAAGGAGATTACATGTTCTCGCGTGACAGCTATGAATGGACCAACTCCGCAGGCCAGATAAGCTACGACTGGATTGCCACGCCCCGGCTCGACCTCGGTCTCCAGCTTGCCTACAGCTCAAACCGCCTTGGCCACGCCTACACCATGCTCAGCGACGACATCATAGATCAGTTCATGAGCGACGAACCTGACGAAAGCAAACTCTTCAATGAGCTGGGAAATCAACTTGCACATGGTGCTACGCAGCACGATGAAAATACACTCGAACATTTCATTTCGAAAGTTGATGCCGAATATGCCTTTTCCCCCGGTTTTGCTCTCGAAGCCGGACTACAGGCCGACCGGGTTATTTCACGCTTCAACCTCAGTAATTTGTTTTATCTGCCGGTTTTGGATACCCAGCGTTCTACTATTCTGAGCTCATATCTGAATGGAAAATGGGTTTTTGCGGGACCGATTCAGCTTAAAATCGGCTCTCGTTTTACGTATCTGACAGACTCCGAAACTGTGTATGCCGAACCCAGAGTGCAGCTTCAGTACGATCGTCAGCAGTCGGCTATAGGCTTTTGGTCGGTGCGGCTTTCAGGTGGGATGTACAGGCAATTTATCAACCAGTTTGATATTACAAATGCAGGGCCAAGCTCTATCGTCCCCTCTTTTTCTATCTGGGCACACGACAGCAATCTCCGTCAGCCCAAAGCGTACCACGGCTCTCTTTCTTTTCTATCCGAACCCGGACCGTCCACTCAAATTCGACTCGAAGGATGGACCCGACTTCAGCCGTCAGCCTACATTACATCCTACGAACGTCTGTTGCTCGGCGATCCCGAAATTTCACAAGGGTTCGACTCATTTGCCGAAATAACCGACATTCAGTCTTTCGGTTCCGGCATTCGGGTGGAGCAATCCTTGCTGGATTCCCGCCTGCAGCTTTTGGCAGGTTACGATTATACCTATACAAGTGTGAATATGGAATCTCAGTTCGATAGGCGCATGCCTGCCTCCTGGACTCATCCACATACATTTATGGCGCGCGTTACGGCCCGAATAGATCAAAATTGGATGGTTGCCGGAAAATGGCAGCATATTGCAGGAAGGACCTGGGCGTACCGACAATCGTACTATGATTTTCTCATGATGCATAACGTTCATTCAGTGGACCGCTTCGATTTTACTTCACCTGAAAACGACCGCCTTCCTTCTATTGATCAGGTGGATATTTCTCTGATTTACACCCGTCAAACCCGCATAACCGAAATTCAGGCACGTATCGATCTTATGAATGTACTCAACCGGCGAAATGTGATAGATCGTACCGTCCACGCTACGGCAGTACACGACGACGGTAGTCTTGACTTCGGCGTACGCGACCGTACACTCCCGGGATTTAATCCTTCAATAAGTTTACAATTTTCTTTCTGACAGAGTAGTCACTGCAACGGGCAGTCGTGTCTTTAAGGCAGGTTACAATTTACCTTAACTAACACGTCTAACCCCATTGCTATGAAAAACATAACATACCTTTTTATACTGTTATTTTTATGTCTGTCTTCAGTCATAAACAGTCAAACTGTGAACGCACAAACAGCCTCCGTTCAGATCATCCATAACGCCGCCGACCCGGCCGTTGCCGAAGTGGATATTTATGTGAACGGCGATCTGTTTCTGGAAGAAGTACCTTTCCGCGGCGCTACCGGATTTGTAGAGCTTGACACCGCCATCAGCTATGATATCGTGGTCACTCCCGCCGGAGCAAGCCCCGAGGACGGATTCAGCTTTGAAGGCATCACCCTGGAGCCGGGCGAACGCTATTATGTCGTGGCTACCGGTGTGGCTGATCCGGCCGGTTTTGCTGAAAACCCCGACGGCATCGACACCGGATTTTTCCTCAACATCATAGACGGCGCCCGTATCGCATCCGACAGCAGCGAAGAAGTCTCTTTCATCGCCTACCACGGCTCAACCGATGCGCCCGCCGTTGATGTAGTCGCCCGCGATGTCGCCACGCTGGAAGCCGGACTTGCCTATACCGAGTTCTCCGAAGACTACATCACCGTGCCTGCCGATTCCTACGTGCTTGACATCAACGTAGCCGGTACCGAAACAACGGCCGCGTCCTTTGTTGCCGATTTGTCCGGCCTTGGTGGCGGAGCAGCCATCGTACTGGCAAGCGGATTTCTGGATCCGTCGGCTAATCAGGGCGGTGAAGCTTTCACCCTGATTGCCGTGCTGCCCGACGGTACCGTGGTAACCTTCGAACCTGCGACAAGTGCAGGTGATGAACGGACAAACTTACCCGCCGAATATCGTTTGGACCAAAACTACCCCAACCCTTTCAATCCAAGTAC